>CAMNMO010000118.1 GCA_946544695.1 uncultured Ruminococcus sp.
CTCCCGACGAGCCTGCTCCCGATGAGCCCACAACTCCCGATGAGCCCGTGACCGACGAGCAGACCACCAATGATGAGACTTCCACCGACAGCGAGACCGATGACAAGCCCGCTGACGACAAGCCTGCTGACGACAAGCCCGCAGCACTTCCCGGTGATGTCAACGAGGACGGCGTGGTAAATGTTACCGATATCTCGCTGACAGCTGCACACGTTAAGGGCATCAGGGCTCTTGGCGATGATAAATTCCTGCTGGCAGATGTAAACGGCGATGGTAAGGTCAATGTTGCTGATATCTCCAAGATCGCAGCACACGTTAAGGGTATCAAGGAGCTTGTATAAGCTTTTTAAGATGTCACAGCCCATGCGGAGGGTCCGCAGACTGCTGTAAAAAATTAGGAGAAAATTTCTGCCTATTGTATAAAGACCCGCAAAAATGTTTGTTATTTTTGTAACGAATCGAGAACTCCTGCTGTTAAACCTTGACAGCAGGAGCTTTTTGCGTTATAATCGGAAACGGTTTGGGAAAACTGTACTTTGCAAAAAAACAGAAGGCAATGGCAGTCATTCCGACCGGACCGTGAATGTATGGCGAAGCTGTGACAGATAAAAATGCAGCCGTCATGCAAAGCGTTTGTTGTGAAAATGAGGAGAGAAATAAGAGATGAAAAGGATAGCAGCAGTCACTGCCGCAGCCGTAATGGTTTTCGGGGTGACGGCTTATTTGCCGTGCAGCAGAGTAAGTGCGGCAGAAGGCGAGGAGTGCTTTGCTGACAGGGGTGTTTTTTTTGCCGCAGATGACGGTCACCCGACTGATGAAGAAAGCACTGATGAAGAAGGCACTGCCGATGAGGATATCGGTGATGTGAACGGCGACGGTAAGGTAAATGTGGCAGATATCTCGGTGACGGCGGCGCACATAAAGGGCGTTATGCCCCTTGAAAGCGCAAGGCTGGCAGCCGCTGATGTCAATGCGGACGGCAGCGTAAACATAACCGACCTTTCGCAGATAGTGGGTCATGTAAAGGGCAAGGGCAGGCTGCTGAACTCGGTTTGCAGAATGTATGACAGTGCAGTGGGCAAGCGTCTGGCTGACCTTGACAGTGACAGCTATGACCTGTCGTGGTGGCCGAAAAATCAGTGTACCTGGTACTGTATCGGCAGAACGATAGAAAAGCAGGGCATCGACCTGACCGAGAAGAATGTGGTCGGCAATGCCATACAGTGGTATGCGCAGGCTAAGGCGGTAAGCCCCGATGCGTGCGGCACGAAGATAAGGTCTGACAGCGTATGTGTGCTGAGCTCGTGGACACACGGCTACGGACATGTTGTGTATATCGAGTACGTTGACGATGCGACAGGTGCCATATATTACAGTCAGGCAAACAAGCTTGGGTGGAATACGGTGCTTGCCGATAACGGCAAGATAGAGAAGGCTGAGAACGAAGCTGACTTCATCGCAAAGATGAACTGGCTGTATCTGTCGGTGGAGGGCTATGTCTACCCCGATAAGCTGTGATAATATATTTTTATGAAAAATATCCCGCAGGCGGCGAATGACTGTCTGCGGGATATGCTGTTCATGCATTGTGCAGGTACCTGCTTTTGAATCTCATTCTGTCAAGGACGGTGCCGAGAAAAATGTACAGCACCGAACTTGCAGCTATCTGAATGCAGTATGCGGGGGTCTGGGCAAAGGCGGCAGCGATAGATGCTGCGGAAACGCTGTCAGTCATGATGACGCCCTGATATAAGCTGTAACCCGCCACGCACAGCACCAGTGAGGGCAGCAGTGCGATGATGTTGCGGCGGCAGATGATCTTTTCCGACTTTGATGTGAAGAACAGCGTGGTCACCGCCTTTATGATGACCGTTGCGGGCAGCCACACGACAAATCCGCTGAGACCGTCTGCCAGCCCGCCGCCGATGGCACCCGCAGCTGCGGCATAAGGGGCGGGCAGCAGGCTTGCCGCCAGAAAGATAAGCCCGTCGCCCGCATGCGTGTAGCCTGCGCCTGTGGGCAGGTGCACGTAAGCTGTCAGCAGATATATCAGTGCGGCGAACACGCCTGTCAGCGTCAGGTGCCTGAGCCTTTGGGCGGAAGTTTCCTTTATGAGTACGTTTGTCATCTGTATCACCTCATTGAGATATTCCATACCTGTTTGGTATGTTTATATGATAGCACAACGTCCTCAAAAAATCAAATCAGCAGAAAAGGCAAAAATAACGGAGCGCAGCTGTGCAGTTTTCACAGCGGTGCTCCGTTTTTCTTATCATGTTAAGTTCATGCTGCATCATTCTTGACGGCGAAAAAAGCAGTTTAAAATTGCGGTTCGGCATTTTTAACAGCCGCCGCTTAAATTAAGCGCCTGCATTTGTTCAACAGGTAGGTTTTGCCAAGCCCGAAATGAAGTTCTCCACCAGGTCACCGAAGCGCTTTGCTGCGGCATCGGCTGCCTGCTTGACTTCCTCGTGTGAAAGCGGCACAGGTGAAATGCCCGCTGCCATGTTGGTTATCAGCGATATCCCGCAGACCTTCAGCCCTGCGTGCCTTGCGGCAATGGCTTCAACGGCGGTGGACATGCCCACCGCATCTGCCCCGAAAGCGGAAAGCATGCGTATCTCGGCGGGGGTCTCATAAGAGGGACCTGTCAGCTGGCAGTAAACGCCCTGCCTGAGACTTATGCCCAGCTTATCAGCGCAGGCAAGCACCTGTTCACGCAGACTGCGGTCATAAACCTCGCTCATATCGGGGAAGCGTGTGCCTATGCTGTCTGCATTGCTGCCGATAAGGGGATTCGGCACGAAGGCGGCGATATGGTCGGTGATAAGCATAAGGTCGCCCGCAGCGAAGTCCTTGTTGACGCCGCCTGCGGCATTTGTCAGCAGGAGAGTGCTGATGCCCATCTGCGCCATCAGTCTTGCGGGCATGATGACGTCCTGCATGCTGTAACCCTCATAGTAGTGCACACGACCCTGCATGACCACAACGGGGGTCTTTCCCACGCAGCCGAACAGGAAGCGCCCCTGATGGCCTTCAACTGTCGAGCGGGGGAAATCGGGTATATCCGAATAATCCACCGCAGAGACGATCTCCATGCGCTGTGCGAAGTCTCCAAGCCCCGAACCCAGCACTATGCCCACCTCAGGCACCAGTCCCGCACGGGCGCTGACAAAGTTCTTTGCGTTTTCAAGCTTTTCCATGATATCTGCCATCACTGTTCCTCCTTGTCCTTTTTATCGTCGTCCTTCATCGCCATTATGTCTGCCAGTATATCAGCAGAACCTGTGCGCTTTACATGCTGATTTTTCCTGTGCAGCAGACTTATGACTGCCGCAAGCAGCGATACTGCAGCCATTATCACAAGCGCTGCGACTGCCCCTGCCAGCATTTTCGGGTCTGTCCTGCCTTCCTTCACGCCTTTAGCCAGACCGCCTGTTACAGTCAGCATCAGCAGGAATATCAGCATTATCACGATCAGTATACCTAAGCTGCGCCCACCCTTCATGTCAGTCACCTTTGCCTGTCAGAAAGTGTACTCAGCGGTGCAGTAGACCCTGCCGTTGTCATCACGCAGGCAGACTATGCAGCCGTTTTCCTTGTCATGCCTGTCGGCAAACACCACATCGCCACGTTTCAGCGGCACCTTGTATTCAAGCCTGATGCGTTTTGCATCTGCGCATTCCTCCAGCAGTTCATCTGTTATATCCAGATACCTTGCATTATTTACATGCATGTTCATGTCGATATCACAGCGTCTCACGGGCATCTGACAGGTTATGGCAGGCACATCATCGGGTATGGCTATCTTGCGTGGCAGATACTCCATATCCAGCTTCTCATAGGTCTTTACCTGCGCTATCAGGTCAGCGGACACCCTGATGGGTCTGCCTGTGGAAAGGTCCATAAAAGCGCCGCCTGCGATGGACTTGACACACAGGTCGCCCTTTTCGCCTATGATGACGGTGTTTCTGAAACCGTACATTCTGTTGAGTTCATAGGTCCAGGTCTTGGTGTGTACATGTTCGCCGTACACGGGGCGCCTGATTATATCCACCTGTCGGTTCGTCAGGAACATCACGCTGCCTGTCTCCCTGAAAAAAGGAGCCAGCACGGGGTGGTTCATCAGGTGCTGGTCGGAAGTGTCCTGCAAAAGGTCAATAATGCCGCTGTTGCCCAGACTGTTGCCGCAGCGCACCTGTGAACAGTATATCTTTCTGTCAGTCTCAAACATTTTCGTTCTCCTGTCTATGATGAATGCCGCTTAGTAAAAAAAGCAGCCGCACCGCAGCTGCCTTTCAAACTTAGTCGTCGTTTTCGTTATCCTGTGACTTGTCGCCCGACGGTTTGCTGCCGTAGCCGCCGTAACCGCCGTAGCTGTACTTGTAGCCGTACTTGTATCCGTACTTGTACTTGTAGCTGTACTTTCCGCCGAACTTGCCGTTGCCTGCCACAGCCACGTTGTTTACCACAACGCCCAGCAGCGAGCCGTCTGCCATCTTGATAGCCTCGATAGCTTCATCAAGTGCATCGTAGGTGGACTGTGCATGCTTAGCTACCAGCAGCACGCCTGCGATGGTATCCAGCAGTGTCAGCGCATCGGTAACGATGTTTATGGGCGGGGTGTCGATGATGATATAGTCATACTCAGCAGTCAGCTTGTTCAGCAGCGACTTCATGTTCTCAGAACCGAGCAGCTCGGAGGGGTTAGGCGGAATGGGACCGCATGTGACCACGTTCAGGTTCTCGATAACGTCCTTGTGCACCACTTCATCGAAGGTGTTAAGACCGCCAAGCAGCGAGGAAATGCCTGTCTCGTTGCCAATCTCGAACACCTTGTGCTGTACGGGCTTTCTCAGGTCGCCGTCTATCAGCAGCACCTTGCTGTTGTTCTGTGCAAGTGTGATGGCTATGTTCGCAGCAACTGTTGACTTACCTTCAGATGCCAGCGCACTTGAAACTGCGAATATCTTGTTCTTCTTGGTGGAAAGAGCAAAGGAGATATTGGTTCTCAGGTTCTTGTAGGCTTCCGTAACGGGGAAAGCCACAGATTTGTCCATCAGCGTTCTTCTTTTGCTGCGTGCAGACTCCTGCTTTTTAGTACTTGCCATACTTGCCTGAGCCTCCCTTCTCGTCCATGAATATATCGGGTATCTCTGCAAGAACGGGTACGCCGAATCTTGCCTTTATATCCTCACCGCTCTTGACAGTGTTGTCAAAGAAGCTGTTTATGAATGCTATGCCTACTGCAATGATAAATCCTGCTATCATGCCAAGCAGCAGATATCTCTTGATGTTGGGACCACTGGGACCTGTGGGCACCTTTGCGGGTGATACAGTCTCAACAGCACCTGCTTTGGTCGTTCTCTTGATAATCTCGGGTGCGATCTCGGAGATATATGTGCATATATCAGCCGAGAATGAAGGCACCTGTGTGGTAACGGTCACCTGAAGCACCTCAGTGTTGTTGACAGCTGTGATGTTTATCAGATTCTTGATCTCGGCTGACGGTATATACTCTCTGCCGTCATCGTCCATGCGTATGGTGAAATAATCCTTCAGGTCATCTTCGTCATAGTCCTTCATGAGATTATCAGAGATAGCCTGATATACCAGATCATCATCAAGGATAACGATATATGTGGCAGCCAGGTTTCTCGCTGTTGTCAGATCCTGAACGTTTATCGTGTTTTCGTCGTCCAGTATCTGGTTCCTGTTGCCGTTCGTCACATAGATCTTTATGCTTGAGGTATATTGCAGCGGCAGAACGAATTTAGCAAAGCTGTAACCTGCCACACCTGCAACGATAGTCAGTATGATTATAAGCTTGATATGTCCCAGGAGTATACCGAGTATTTCCTGTACACTGATTTCTTTTCCTTCCATTTTCTCACAACACCTGCCTGATATTATTAGCCCAAAACACTCATTCGTTATGTTATACTAACATACCCTAATATTATACACCATTCATTAATATTTGTCAATCACTTTAACGCCAAATTTATTAATTATTTCATTGGTTTATTTTATGATATGGCTATTTGTCAGGCGGAAAGACACCGCCGCAGGATAAATTTTCCATTTCAGCCTGCTATGGACAAAACAGACAGCTTATATCAGTTTGGGGCAAGGAGTTCCCTCATCACCCAGCCGACAGTTCCGTTGTAGCTCGTATATACCCAGACATTGCCGTCTGTGCCCACAGTTTCGCCCCAGCCCGTGATAGTTTCGCCGTCGGGTATCTGTAACCTTATGTCATACTGCTTTGACGGACCGTATCTCAGGTTGAGATAGGTGGTGTCAGATGTAACGGTATAGCTTTGGTACATATCATATTCCATGCTTGTTTCCATCTTGAAAAGGGAAGCGCTGTCAAATGCGGTCGTGGTGGTCTCTGCCGCCGATGAAGAACTGTCCTTTCCCGCCGCAGTGGTCACGGTGGTGACAGTGGTCGGTGCGGAGTCATCATCGTCCAGCATGATGGTGCCGTCTTTGGTGGTGGTGGTGACCTCCTCGCTTACAGTCACGGCAGCTGCGGTGGTGCCGTTGTGTTCGGGTACGGTGTAGAAGGTCTTGGCTTCGGTGCGCATGGTCGAACGCAGTTCCTCATCTATCTCATCATCGGGGTTGCTGACCTCGCCGTTTTCCAGCGAACCTGTAACAGTTGTTGTGGTGGTGTAGCCGCCGCCGTAGTCCTCATCATCAGCGTCCACCGCATCGCTGTACATGGCGGTCTTGGTGGTATGAGCTGCTCTGGTGGTATAGGTGCTTGTGGTGGTGAACAGCGGTTCAGTCTCGGAGGAGTCCCCCAAGCCCACCTGACCACAGCCTGTAAGTGCAGCCGCAGCCAATGCCAAAAACAATATCCTGAATTTTTTACACATGTCGATCCCTCACTTTGATCCTGTATCTGTGTCGTTCTGTTTATCTGTATTTATGCAGAAATCCCAATTTGGTTGTGTATTGTTTCCCCCGCCTTCGGCGGGGGAAACAATACGAAAAAAGTCATTCTGTATCATCAGCAATACACTTCAAAATTGGGAAATGCAGAACATGTTATTGATATCACACGTTGTCAACTATATCTTTGCCAAGCAGCCGCAGCGCATTCTGCGAGAATATTTTATCCTTATCATCATCGGATATACCCAGCCGCAGTATCTTATCCCGTATGACAGCTGGGCTGTCCCAGGGGCAGTCACTGGCGAACAGTATCCTGTCGGCGCCGTGTTTGCGAATGATCTTTTCCATGATCTCATCGGTGACATATCTGCCTGTAAAAGCCGTATCGAGGTAGACCTGACCGCCGCAGCCCGCAAGCAGGTCAAGCACCTGCTGATGCGAATCGTTGCCGCCGAGATGGGCAAGAATGACTTTAAGGTGCGGGTGTTTGCGCAGCATGTTCAGCACCCCTGTTACGGGGCAGTGGATAAGTGCGGGGGAAATAACATCGAACCCTGCGTGGAAAATAACGGGGAGATCACGTTTTTCTATCTCATCATAGAGAAAGTCGAGCCTGTCCTCATCGACCATAAATCCCTGATAATCGGGGTGAAGCTTGATGCCGTGAAGTCCGAGAGCGACAATGCGGTCGAGTTCACCGCAGACATCATCAGCATCGGGGTGAACGGAACCGAAGCTGATGAATCTGCCGTTGTTATTGGCAGCGCACCAGTCATTGAGAACGAGCTGCTGAGATGGTTTGGTAGCGATGGGCAGCAGCACACCTTTATCCACGCCCCAGAGATCGAACATTCTGACGGTATCCTCGATGAGACCGTTAGTCAGGGGTGGGATATCGGCACGTTCCTGAAGGGCTTTTATGGCACGTTCAGCGATCTTGGGGTTAAAGCAATGGACATGAAAATCAATAAGCAAGAAAAATAACCTCCCGAAAAAATATCCACATTATATTATAGCACATTTTGCAGAAAAAGTAAAGAAAAGCGAATGAAAAAGTACGGAAATCAATTTTTGCGTAATACAAAGGGTTGAACATGCATTACGGCTGTAAA
>CAMNMO010000119.1 GCA_946544695.1 uncultured Ruminococcus sp.
CGTCAAGATCGAGAGTGGTCGTATCAACGATAACACCGCCCTTTGCATCGTCGGAAGTCTTTACTGTTACAGAGACAGCATCGCCTGTATCGAATGATTTCTTTATGTGGTCAATGAAAACATCATATCTGCCGTCAAGAAACGCCCTGAACAGTTCAACATTATAGTCAAAGCCGTCTTTAGCATAAGCAGGACCGAAACGTGAGTAGGTGTCTTTTACGAGCGGCGAATAAACATCTGACATCGCCTTGTGTGCCGCATCTACCTTGCCTTTCTCGAAGCTGATGTTGCGCATGTCGCATAGCGACAGTATGAACATCTGCTTGAAATCTTCATTCTCCATCAGACTTCTGAATATCATTATCGGGGGCTGTTCTATCCTTTTATAAACGTCCTTGAAGGTCATTGCCTTGTCGATGAAATTATCGTTGTAATTCTGTCCGCCTGTATATATGCCGCTGGAAAAATCTGTGTCATAGACCATCATTCTCCACTTTCCGTCGGATACAGATGTGGCACCGTCCGCATCTCTGACACGCCACATACGCCAGTTATTGCCTTCAATTATACCGTCCTCATTGGCGATGTAGATATTGAAAGCCATGTAGTCACAGAATGTCTGCATATCCAGCATTTCAGATGCTTTCTCATAATTTGCGGCATCTGACATATCATTACCTGTGATGAAGGTATACATGTCAGAGTACAGTGAAAGGTCATCTTCTTCGCCCTCCTCTATCTCACCGCACTTTACCATCACCACGTTTTTTGAATCTACATCGTAGTTGTTCTCGATATAGTTATCATTGTAGTCCTCCACAAGCGTATACATTCCCCAGTATTCGCCGTCAAGGAATACAACAACGGGGGTAGACTGCATAGTTTCCAGAGATTTGTCCGCTATCATCGACTGAAGCAGCGGGTCACGTATTTTTGCAAAGTTACAGTCATTTCCGCCGTTTCGCAGACCGAAGGACTTGTACTTTTCAACATTGCCCGTTCCGTCCGAGCGCTGATTATCCGGGATAAGTTCATACTTCACGTTTTTCTCGCCATAGTCCTTCCGTGCGATAAAACGCATGCTTTTCTGGTATTCATTACGTGAAGCCGCACCCATTATCCTGACGCCCATATCCTGCCCGAAGCCCGTGCTGCCATCGGGCTCTATATACTCCACATAAACAGGCTTTTCCCATTCCCTGCCACGCTGAGTATAGTTTGCTTCATGGCGCCAGCCTTCGAGGGAGGCATTCTGCTTATCTTCCTCAAGCCATTCATCGTGATACTTGCCAAGTGTATAGATACCGCTGTCGTAGTCGAAAAGGTCCTTCTGGTCGATCATTACGGAAATAACGGGAACATTGCCGTACTTGGACTGTCTGTCTATACCGACAAAGAAAGTATGCGATATCACGTCGCCGTGACTGCCCTTGTCATCAAAGGCTGCGGCACGGATAACATTTCCTTTCAGGACAGTCATGGGCGGGTCATAGTCGCCGTTTGCAGTTATCTCACGCTGTTCGGCAAGTGCTGCAAAATCCGTCTTGCGGTCGGTGAGGGTTATGGCGCCTGTATATTCCTGAGAATCAGCGGTGGGGACGCTGCCGTCTGTGGTATACCTGATCACAGTTCCATCGCCTGCGGACATTTCAAGCTGTTGTTCGCTGTCATAAAAACCGCTTTCAAGACTGAATTCCACCTGCGGCAGCTCGGCGTTGTAGTCAGCGTCATGCACCGCAGTATCTTTATCTTTGTCACTTACTGTTGACAAAGCGCCCGAATTGCTGTTCGTTTTATTGGACTGCTTATCCGCACAGCCCGCTGCTGAAAAAATCATGGATATGCTGAGCAAAAGCGCAATTTTTTTCTTGATACTCATAATTTGTTGATTCCTTTCACATGAAAACAGCCTGTTCGCTTTTACGAACAGGCCATCATATAAAAATACATGGTGAGAGCTTACGGTTCATGCGCCGCAAGCTCCCTTGTCTGCCCCCAACCCAGAGGGCAGTATATGATTCTTTCGGAAGCTATCCGAACAAATCACTTCCCTGCTCAACTAAAAAAAGCCAAAACACCATGTTGAGCCAGCCATAGCAAAAGACACCTGATGGCGCCTTTATGATGTTTTTATCGCCGTGCTAACGGCGGGCACACGAAACACGCACGTCTTTCGTCAAGTATATTATAACAAATATTATCTTCTTTGTCAAGCCTTTTTAAACACTTTTTATAAATATTTTATGCGGAATAACGTCGAAAAGATATGATAATATATTTCTTGACTATCCCTCAACAAAAACGCCACAGCAGTCCCGACAGGTCATCAGGCATACTATGGCGAAAATTTACTGTATGTCCGCTGCCAGAAAGCAGCTGTCTTTTACATATACTGATGGAATATCAGCTGAGGTGTGTAGGTCTTGAACTTGCCGTCGTTATCGTAGTAGACGGTCAGCACAACAGGCTGTTCATCACCGCTGTCATTCTCATACCAGTAACGGTAGATATAAGCCTGTCCGTCAGCAGTATACGAAACGCTGTATGCGTCCATATCAAGTTCCTTGTCTATAACAGACTTATCAGTGCCCTGATTGAATTTGTCAAGGTTGACTGTATGTTCTTTCCTGACGCCCTTGATATCACTCTTTATCCCCTTGAAATCACAGTAGCGTACTTCGCTTATCCTGTCCTTTTCGTCAGTCGTGAAAAGCACTGCCCACTCGGGATAATTTACGCCGTCTATACGCACATCATCATCTGATTCTGCCACGTAGTTATAGTCGATAACAGCAGTCAGCCCTTTGTAGCCTGATTCCTGCTTTATCTTAAAGTCCAGTTTCTTGGACGCTTTTTCATAGTCGGTACCGATGAATGCTGAGGCTTTCTTTGCATACTTTTCGCCCTTTGCACCTATCGACTGAAGCACCAGCACCACCACGAGAATGATTATCAGCAGTGACAGCACGACAATTGCGATCAGCTTCAGGTCGTGCAGCTTTGGCTTTTTCAGCTTGATGCCCGCCTTCATTTTCTTTTCGGACATATCGTCATCGGGCATTGGTTCTTCATTTTTCTTGAAAAGCTTCTCAGCTAGCTTTGTATCTATAAACATTTCTGAACCGCAGTGGGGACAGATAGCGTCGTGGTCACCCACATTTTTTCCGCATGTCGGGCATTTCATTCTGCACACTCCTTTACCATCGGTGATCTGCCGTTATTTTACTTTATATCATTCTAAGCAGTTCAGCTTTGAGAAGCTGGTCACTGCTGTCCTGAAGGTAGCAGTCATAATCCTGAAAGGCTATTTCTTCATCTGCACCGTCAAGAAGATAGAACAGTGTTTTCTCGATTATGCCTACCCATTGAAGCAGCTGTTCCTGGTCACGCCGGGTGATACTGCTGTTTACTCCTCCGTTGGGCGGCGTGCACCACATACGTGTGAGTCGTATGATACTTGTGATATCATAGACCAGATTCTTATCGATCATAGAAGCCGAAAGCTCGCTCTTTAATATACGCAGACTTTCCATGATCTGGATAAAGTTATCCTCATTGAGTTCACCGCCCGAGGGTCTCAGACGGCCAACAAAACCAAATTCCCACCTGGGATCATCAACATTAACGTTTCTGCAGGAATGAAAAGAAAGAACTTCCATAGCCTCATTTTTTGTCATATTCCTCAAGCCTCCGTTAAACGCAGCCTAGTCAGTCAAACTCAAATACAACGAGTATAAAACTGTATATATTACAATTTCATTCACATAAAATATATTATAGCACATTATGTAAAAAAAATCAACCGCTGATGAATAATATGTATTTTTCAGACGTTTTTTCTGCATTTTGAACGATACTGCCACGCCATCAGGGGTTTGAAATAGTTAAGTTTTATTCAATAAACGATCTTACCGCAATAATATGATGCATCCAAAGCCAAAACCCCGAAGTGCTCAAAAACACTTCGGGGCTTTGTATTATAATTTGGTTTGAAAGAATTATCAGTATAACGGTATGCGGAAAGAGTGGGGTATAAATTCCACCGATTCTATCTCGCAGTGCGAACCGTCCTCAAGATAAAAAAACTGAACGAACACCTGATCCCAGCAGCTGTTGGGGTCAAGGTCGGTAAAGTACCATTCATCGGAACCCGATTCGGTCTGCGCCAACTGAGACTGCCATTCGCCTTCATTACTCATAAGACCTATACAGCCGTTCACAAATCCCGAACTTCTCAGCCTTACCCTGATGTCATACATCTCATCATAGTCCTGAATGCAGTCGGAAATGTTGAAACTATAATACAGCTGTTCAGACGGCATGGTGCTGTCAGCGTGATAAAGTGCCTTCTCTTTATCAATGACAGGTACGCTTATCTCGGGCGATGCGCTGTCATCGGCAATCACGTCGATCTCGGCTGCGCTGTCATCTTCGGAAGTATCAGGGTCCTCCAGAACGATCACAAAGGTATCGCTGAACGATGAAGATGAACTGTCATCGTCATCTGTTTCTGCTTCGTCCGATCCATCACCGATATAAAGCGGCACAGTCTCGGGAACGGTCTCATTCTCGGGAACAGGTTCTTCATTGCGAACAGATCCTTCGACAGGGACTGTTTCTTCGGCGGGGACAGGTTCTTCGGCGGGAACAGATATCTCGGGCAGCAACACATCAACAGGTGCGCTTATCTCCTCTGCGGCTGCATTTTCTGCAACACTTACCTGCAACGCAGAAGTCCTGTCGGGTGCAAAGCATTCAGTTTCGATATATTTGTCACCGTCAAACATGACAACGCTGTCAACATCGAGCCAGAGTCCGCCGCTGCCCGATGCATCGTCAAGAATGGTAAAATCTGCGGACAAAACAGGAACATCAGCGGTCAGGTTATCGCCTGTCATGCAGGCACCCACAACTCTTACCACGCCTATCTCATAAGAGTAGTTGGTTATAGTGTAAAAATTGCCGTACGGGTCTGTAACAGCATCAGTCAGGACAGGCTGCATAATGTCGGGGTCATAATGGAGGTCAACAGTGAAACCTGCAACACCCACATCATCGGTGAAAAGTTCAACATCGACATTTACGGCATCACCGGAGGAAACTGTGGTCTTGTCGGCAGAAATAACAAACTTGTTCATACGAACTTCGCTGCCCGCTGTGGACAACACAGTATTGAAAGCCAGAACAACTGCTGAAACAGCGGAGATAACTCTCGACGATCTAATATAATCTGTTTTTGCCCTCAATTTCTCCATCCCCTTCATTTTTAAATGTCCAAACCCCTATGTACCCTTGTTCTGTACATTTCACAGTACCGTCACTTTGTTTAATATGTTTGTATTTCTACACTAAATTCAAAAGTTAAACAAAAATAATCAATTTATCGAGCATCAATTTTATGATAACAATATGGTTCAAAATAATTACAAAATGACACTAAAACGTTAGATTTGGTTACAATTTCTGTAACTTTTTCGTATTTTGGATTATATCACACAAAATTCCTGTTCGTCAATGGACAAAATATCAAAAACGGAACGAAAAATTTCGTAAATTATAACAACAACTCACTGAGAACAAAATTTCGCATACAATATGTATGGCTTGATATTAATGTGACCACCAGATATGCTGTAATTTTTCTGTAACCATTAAATTATGTAATAAAAAGGACAGTTGTAAATTTTTCATGAATGAAATTTTATGTTGACAAGGAGATTTTTTTCATATATAATATGAATATCCACTAAGCCATAGAAGGTTTTATCAACGATCCATTTTCGGATCGGTCCGTTTTTATTCACCAGGAGGTGATTAGCGTTGATACTCAGAAAGACCGCAGCAGTTTTCATGGCAACTGCTATGATGCTGACTAATGCTGTCTTTACAAGCGGCAATGTTCTTACTGCTGCCGCAGCACAGGAAGAGAGAAACGGTATCTGTGCAGAAGACTATGTAGATGTGATGACCGACGCCGATCCATATTCATGGAAAAAAGGCTGGCTTGACGGAGGAGACTTCATAAAAATACTTGGCGAAAAATACGACGACAGCGGTAAGCTGTGGTTGAATATAGTATATGACGGTCTGGAAGGTTATGTGCCTGCTGACAGCATATCCGAATTCAGCGCCGAAGAATATGACGCTGCATTTGCTGATGACGGTAAGGATACGGACGACTATGAAAGCTACCTTGACGCACAAGGTTTCCCGGAAAGCTACAAGGTATATCTGAGAGAACTGCACAAGCAGCACCCAAGCTGGATATTTACTGCACAGTTCATCGATCTTGACTGGGAAAACGTTGTTAAGGAAGAGAATGTCATAGGCAGGAACCTTGTAAACATAGATGCGCCGGATTCCTGGAAATCCACCGCAAAGGGTGCCTACAACGCTGCGACAGGTCAGTGGAATGAACTGGATACAGGTTGGGTAGCAGCCTCGGATAACGTGGTCAAGTACTATCTCGACCCCAGAAATTTCCTCGATGAAGATCACATTTTCATGTTCGAGAACCTTTCTTACGATCCCGACGTGCACACCAGAGCGGGCGTTGATGCTATCCTGAACGGGACTTTCATGGATGGCAGCTACACCTGCCCCGATACAGGCGAGACATTGCTTTATACCGATACATTCATGCAGGCAGCTGAATTATCGGGTGTATCACCCTATCACCTTGCGGAAAGATGCCGCAACGAACAGGGCGCAAGCGGCGCACCCCAGTCATTGGGAACTGTTAAGGGTTACGAAAACTACTTCAACTTTTTCGATGTTCAGGCATTTGCCACCGCTGACAAAACTGCGGGAGAAATGGCAGCTGTCTATGCATCTACCTCTAATCCAAGCCTGATGATGCCCTGGACCAATCAGTACAAGTCCATAATAGGCGGTTCTATCTTCCTGGGTTCGAGTTACATAACCAAAGATCAGGATACGCTCTATCTTCAGAAATTCGACCTTACCGACGGCGGGAACGGTTACTTCTGCCACCAGTACATGACCTGCGTTTTCGGACAGGCTAATGAAGCGGAAGCACTGCTGAAGGCTTACAGCGATGAAGTGCTGGCATCTGCTATGGAGTTCAAGATACCCATACTCAATAACATGCCTTCAACAAGATGCACCATTGACGGCAGTGTTGAACCTGCTGCAAAGGAAAGCATCAAAAATGACGGCAGTACAGCTAAGACCGAAACTGTTTCAAGCAGCAAGCAGAATGAGGTCGATCCCCACGATATAAACGGCGACGGAACTTTCAACATCACCGATCCTATCGTTATACTGGGACACATCTCGGGCAAAAAAGCACTGAACGATGACTGGTATATAAGGGCTGACGTGGACAGCAGCGGTATTGTGAATATTTCTGATGCGATGACTCTCATCAAGATACTGAACAGCAATCAATAAGACTTTTGCGAAGTATAGTTTATATTAAAACTGCCGCAGTGTGGTATGCTGCGGCGGTTTCTTTTTTGGCAGAAAAAACAAAATCCTCTTGACAATCAGACAAATAAATATTATAATAAAAATAACCAGAAAATTAAATTTCGGTATTTATATTTTGTACGGCATTGCTATAAGACACTGTCGGGAACGGAGGAAATATGCTTATATGTAATAAATGCGGCAAGACGGGCAAGCGTGGAAAATTCTGCGTTTACTGCGGCGGCGAGCTCAGCGAATTCTTTACGATAAAGGCTGAATCGCCCGATGCTTCGCCCAAAGGAGAATGCCCCGACTGCGGCAAAACTTTTGCAGAAGGTAAATTCTGCATATTCTGCGGAACGGCGTTAAAGCCCATCGGCGGCGCAGAGGAAAACACAAGTGGTTTCATGAGTGAAGCAGCTTTCACACAGCCTGCTCCCATGCCTGTTGCCGCTCCTGTGCCTGAACCTGCGCCTGCGCCTGTTCAGGCAGAAGCACCCGCTGCACCTGCGAGCGAGCCTGCTAAATTACAGTGCGTTGAATGCGGCAAGATACATGACAGGGGCA
>CAMNMO010000120.1 GCA_946544695.1 uncultured Ruminococcus sp.
GTACTTTGACGGTGAGGACATAACCGAAGAAAGCGCAGACAAGCGTGCTAAGAAAGGCATTTTCCTGTCCTTCCAGAATCCCATAGAGATAGCGGGTGTCAGCCTTTCGGAATTTCTGCGCAACGCACTTGAACAGGTCACAGGCAAGCACCTGAAACTGTGGGACTTCAAGAAAAAGCTGCGCAGCTGCATGGATATACTGGGCATGGACAGCGCCTATGCCGACCGTGACCTGAACGTGGGATTCTCGGGCGGTGAAAAGAAAAAGGCGGAGATATTGCAGCTGCTGGTGCTTGAACCCAGGCTTGCCATACTGGACGAAACAGACTCGGGACTGGACGTTGACGCTGTAAAGACTGTTTCTGCGGGAATAGACGAATACAAAAAGCGCACAGGCGGTTCGCTGATAGTGATAACTCACAACACCAAGATACTCGAAGCGCTGAAAGTCGATAAGACACACATACTGGCAGCAGGCAGGCTGGCTGCCGAGGGCGGCGCCGAACTGGTGGACGATGTGATAGCAAACGGATTTGAGAAGTACATAAGCAACGGGAAGTGAACAGAATGAAGGAAAAAACACAGGTCGCAGATATCGACCGTTCGCTGTATGATTTCCGCTATGAGGAGGACGAGCGGGATTATCTTGGCAGCGGCATAACTGCGGATATAATCAAAGAGATATCGGACGAAAAGGGCGACACCGACTGGATGAGGGAGTTCCGCCTGAAGTCGCTGGAAATATACGACCGCACACCTATGGTGGAGTGGGGACCTTCGATAGAGGGGCTGGACATCGACAACATAGTAACATACATAAGGACAAAGTCGAGAATGAACACCGACTGGGACGATGTTCCCGATGACATAAAGAACACCTTTGAAAAGCTGGGCATACCGCAGGCTGAAAGAGAAAGCCTGGCAGGTGTGGGTGCGCAGTACGACTCGGAACTTGTTTACCACAACGTGAGAAAAGAGGTGGCTGAATCGGGCGTTGTCTACACCGACCTCGAATCAGCAATGCACGACGAACGCTACGCCGAGATGATACGCAGCCATTTCATGAAGCTGGTACCGCCCACCGACCACAAGTTCGCAGCGCTGCACGGTGCTGTCTGGTCGGGCGGAAGCTTTGTTTATGTGCCTAAGGGAGTAAAGCTGGAGATACCGCTGCAATCATATTTCAGGCTGAACGCAAAGGGTGCGGGACAATTTGAGCACACGCTGATAATTCTTGAGGAGGACAGCTACCTGCATTTCATCGAGGGCTGCTCGGCACCCAAGTATTATGAAGCGGGACTGCATGCAGGCTGCGTTGAACTGTATGTGGGCAAAAATGCACAGCTGAGATATTCCACCATTGAAAACTGGTCGAAGAACATGTACAACCTCAACACCAAGCGTGCGCTGGTAGATGAGGGCGGAAAGATAGAGTGGGTATCGGGAAGCTTCGGTTCGCATGTAAGCTACCTGTACCCCATGAGCATACTCAACGGCAGAGGTGCCCGTGCTGAGTTTACGGGCATTACCTTTGCGGGCGAGGGACAGAACCTTGACACAGGCGCAAAGATAGTCCACAATGCGCCCGACACCTCGTCATACATGAACACAAAATCCATATCGAAAAGCGGCGGCATAAGCACTTTCAGGAGTGCGGTGACGGTGAACGAAAAGGCAGTGGGCAGCAAATCTGCGGTAAGCTGCGAATCGCTGATGCTCGACAGGATATCAAGGTCTGATACCATACCTGTTATGGATATCCGCACCGACAAGGCTGATGTGGGACACGAAGCAAAGATAGGCAGGATAAGCGACGAAACGGTATTCTACCTGATGTCGAGAGGACTCAGCGAGGAAGAAGCAAAGGCGATGATAGTCCGTGGCTTTGCGGATAACGTATCTAAAGAGCTTCCGCTGGAATATGCGGTGGAGATGAACAATCTCATAGGACTTGAAATGAAAGGCAGCATCGGCTAGGGGGTAGGATAAATGGAAAAGATAATACTTAACAAGCTCCCCGTGCCGACCTTCGGGTGGCTGAAAGTCAACTCAGCCGAACGTGACAGCGCAGCTTTCGGTTCGGGTGAAGAAAGGGAGATACTGCTTGACAGCAACGCCCGTGCGGAGATAACGGGCGGCAGAGCAAAGCTGATGATCAACGCAGAGGAAAACAGCCGCAGCACAGCAGTCATATACATAAGCGGCAGCGAGGGCAAGACAGTCAGCGTGCATGTGAACGCAGCTGCGGGCGCTGAGGTAAAGCTTGTGGAGGTCTATGAGAACAGCGGCGCAGCCATTGGCGATGTGAATGCTGAGATAGCCGAAAATGCAGCGTTTGAGCTGGTGCAGCTGCATCTTGGCGGCGAGGATACCCTTACCGATATAAGGGCTGACCTGGCAGGCAGAAGCTCACGGTTCAAGGCAGATATCGGATACCTGCTTGGCGGCAGTGACAAGCTGGACATCAACCTGATTGCAAGCCACGCAGGTAAAAAGTCGGATTCGGAGATAGCTGTAAAAGGCGTGATGGGCGGAAAGTCCGATAAGATATTCAGGGGCACCATTGATTTTCTCAACGGTTCATCAGGCGCAAAGGGCACTGAGAACGAGGAGGTACTGCTGATGGACGAAACGGTCCGCAACAGGACAGTGCCGCTGATACTCTGCGCAGAAGAAGATGTTGAGGGCGCTCACGGTGCGTCGATAGGGCGGATAGACGATGAGCAGGTATTTTATATGCAGTCCCGTGGCATACCCACTGACAAGATATATGAGCTCATGGCAAAAGCCCGCATCGGGCAGATAGTCGCAAAGATAGGCGACGAGGACACAGTACGCCGTGTGAATGCGGTGATACACGGGGGTGAGGGTGATGAGTAACAGCTTTACAAAATCAGACTTCCCTGTGTTTGATGCTTACAAGAGTCTGGTATACCTGGATAAT
This sequence comes from uncultured Ruminococcus sp., assembly GCA_946544695.1. Classification (GTDB taxonomy): domain Bacteria; phylum Bacillota; class Clostridia; order Oscillospirales; family Ruminococcaceae; genus Hominimerdicola. The sequence continues at coordinate 2,945 of CAMNMO010000120.1, forward strand.
TCCGCCACACAGCAAAAGCCCGCAGCTGTACTTGAAAGGGTGGAAAAATACTACCGTGAGGAGAATGCCAACCCGCTGAGAGGTCTTTACGACCTTAGCGTCAAGGCGACAGAGACTTACGAGAACGCCCGTGAAGCTGTGCGCAGATTTCTCGGGGCTGAAAGCACTAAGGAGATTGTGTTCACCCGCAACGCCACCGAAAGCCTGAACCTGATAGCATACAGCTGGGGCAGGGCTAACATAAAGGCAGGCGACGAGATACTTGTGGCGATATCGGAACATCACAGCGACCTGCTGCCCTGGCAGATACTCACCAAAGAGACAGGTGCAGAGCTCAAATACCTTGAATGCGACGAGACAGGCAGATACACCGCCGATTCGCTGAAAGCGGCGCTGACAGACAGAACGAAGCTTTTCTGCATAGCGCAGATATCCAACGTTTTCGGCAGGCTGAACCCCATAAAGGTATTTGCGGATATCTGCCACGCAAACGGCACACTGATAGTCTGCGACGGCGCACAGAGCGTACCTCATACCGCAGTTGATGTGAAGTCTCTCGGGGTGGACTTTCTTGTGTTCTCGGGACACAAGATGCTGGCACCTATGGGCATAGGCGGACTTTACGGCAGAAAAGAACTGCTTGAAAAAATGCCGCCATTTCTTTACGGCGGCGAGATGATAGATACCGTCACACGCTGCGGTGCGACCTACGCTGAACTTCCCCACAAGTTTGAGGCGGGCACTGTTAACGCAGGAGGTGCTGCGGGTCTGCATGCGGCGATAGACTACATCACCGAACTGGGATTCGATGAGATAGAGCGCCGTGAGAACGAACTGACTGCGCTCGCATTCAGCGAGATGAAGAAGATACCGCATGTAAACATAATAGGTGCTGACGATGCAGACGACCATCACGGCATACTGACCTTCACGGTAGACGGTGTTCACCCGCACGATATCGCAGCCATATTCGATGCTGAAAACATTGCCATAAGGGCGGGACACCACTGCGCCCAGCCGCTGCATCAATTTCTGCAAACACCCTCAACAGCAAGAATGAGTCTGGCATTTTACAATGACGAGGAGGACATACAGCGCTTCATCGGGGTGCTGAGAACGTTAAGGAGGAAAATGGGCTATGACGGATAATTTTTACGGTGAGGTCCTTACAGACCACAACCTCCACCCGCTGCACAAGCATGACCTGCCCACCGCTACCTGCTGCCATGAGGGCATAAATTCCACCTGCGGAGATGACATCGTGCTCAACCTTGAAATAAAGGACGGCATCATCGTGAACGGTTCGTTCACAGGCAGCGGCTGCGCCATATCTCAGGCTTCGGCAGACATAATGCTGGAGCTGGTCATCGGCAGGACGCCCGAAGAAGCAAGGCATTACAAGGAGCTTTTCTTCAAGATGATAGGCGGTGAGATAACCGAAGATGAACTGGAAGAACTGGAAGAAGCAGGCGCTTTGCAGAACGTTGCGAAAATGCCCGCCCGTGTGAAATGCGCACTGCTGGGCTGGCGCACGATGGAAACGCTGCTTGACGGAGAAGGAGGGGCGCAATGAAGATATCGACTAAGGTGGAGTTCGGCATAATCGCACTGGCAGACATAGCCATATATTCGGAAAACGGCAATGCTGTATCATCAGCCGATATCTCAAAGCGTGAGGACATCTCGCAGAAGTATCTGGAACAGATACTGGTAACGCTGAGGCAGGCAGGCTTCATACGTGGGCAGAAAGGTTCCCGTGGAGGCTACACGCTGGCAAGGCGGGCATCGAAGATCTACTTTTCGGAGATCCTCAACGGACTTGACAACAGTATCCTTGCAGACACTTATTCTGCGGACGACGACAATGAAAGCGGGCTGCGCAGCGCCGTAAGCAGCTGCATCTGGGACAAACTCAACGGCTACATGAGAGAATATACCTCGGGCATGACCCTTGAGGACCTTATAGAAAAATACAGGAAAGACAGCGCAGATGAAGCCGCTGAGACAATGTATTATATCTGACAAAATACCCCCGCATCAGATGTGATGCGGGGGTATCATCATTCTTCGGGAATGCCTGCTGCTCTCACAAGTTCGGCGCAAAGGCTGCTGCCGTCAGAAGTTCGCATAAGGCAGACCTTTATCCTGCCGTTATCATAACGCATGCTGTTCAGCGTGAACAGCTGCCTGCCCTCACTGTCGGTAAGCTTTTCATTGCCCATCACACACAGTTCAAAGCAGTCATCACTGCCCTCGTTATCGAACCAAAAACGGCTTTTCAGCGATGCACGGTCGTATACCCACAGGGTGTAATCAAAGCCGCTTATATTCATGCCGAAGTCGCCCTTTGGTGTCACCCACGCAGTGGAAAGCAGTCGGTGGCAAATGCCTGTTTTGTTTATCATGTCGTCGCCGTCAAGTATATTCTTGCCTGTTTCAGCAGTCATCGTCACAACTCCTTTTTCATAAGTATGCACCGAAAAGTTCCGCCCTCGGTTATACTGTCGGTCTCGGCGGTGTAGCCAAGCTTTTCGTAAAAGCCTACCTTTTCCTCACGACTTTCCAGAAGGGCTTCGCTGTACCCAAGTTCCTTTGCCCATTCCTCAGCAGACCTGACAGCAAGGCTGCCCAGTCCCCTTTGCCTGTATTCGGGAAGGACAACTACACGCCCCACCATGACCGAGCGTTCATCAAGCCCATAAAACCTGCATGTTGCAACAGGAAAAAAGTCATCAAGGATAACGATGTACTTCGTGTCGTCTGTGTCGTGTTCGTCAAACTCTTCATCAAGGGTTATGTGATACTTCCTTGCCATCGCCTGAATGCGCACATAATATGCGCCCGCCCTGTCAGCGGTGGTCATCGCCCTTACGACCTTCATCGTCATCACCTCTTTTGGGTATTATACCATGTCATTGCCCGAAAAGCAAGTGTTTCAAAGGGAAAAAATGTATTTTTTACCGACCATTCCACACTCTCGGGAATATGTTATCAACAATGTCTGCGAAACGCTTTAAAATAGGTCATTTTGCCAATTTACAAAAAGGTCAGGATGTGTTAAAATATTTATCGGTAAAATATTTTAAACTAATTCGTTGATGCTTATGCATAAATATCAGTTTTGCATAATATACACAGCAAAACATTGTGCAGTCTGACGCCAAAAAATCATGGCTACACAAACGTATTATATTATAGCTGACGACTTGATGACTGATGCCGTCTGCTGTAAATAACGTGTAAGCAAAACGTAAACGGAGGAAAAAAATGAGATCGAAAAGAATTATCAGTGCACTGACAGCCCTTATGCTGTCTGCTGCCATGATGACAGGCTGCGGAGAACGTCCTGCGGAAGATGCGCCTTCTGCGGCAGACAAGGACAGCAAGTCCACCACGACCACCGCTGCCGGGACCGAAAAGGCAGCTGAGGAAAAGCCTGCCGAGACGACCGAGACTGCCCCCGAGGACAAGCCCGCCACCGAGGACGAAGATCAGCTTGCTGAGGTAGTTGAACTGACTTCGGGTGAGGACAGCATGATACCTGGCATGAAGCTGACTTCCCTTTCGTCTATGAACAGACTTTCAGATGCGGCTGTTGATTATTCATCAATGGGCATAAGAATGGCTGACAATGCTTCAACAGACAGGAAATGGTCTGACAAGAAGCCCGAGAAAAAGAAGAAAATGACCATCATGGTATACATGGTGGGTTCTGACCTGGAAAGCGATCAGGCAGGCATGAACGCAACAAGAGACGTTGTAGAGATGGCAAACAGCGGTCTTGATGACACTGATGTGAACCTGGTGATCTACTGCGGCGGCGCAAAGACCTGGTGGCTGAACGGCTTCCCGACAGGCAAGAACGCTTATCTGGAATACAAGTCGAAGGGCGCTGATGTGCTGGGCGACGGAGAAGGCGGCATAAACTTCTACGCTGACGACAAGAAGAACATGGGCAGCGCAGACACATTCAGCGATTTCCTGAAGGAAGTTCCTGAGAAGTACCCCGCCGATGAATTCGCACTTATCTGCTGGGATCACGGCGCAGGTCCCGTACTGGGCTACGGCATGGACGAACTGAACACCGATGCCAAGACAGGTCTCGGTGATACGCTGACAATGGCAGAAATGAGAAAGGCGCTGGACAAGTCACAGTTCAAGGACAAGAAGCTGGCATTCGTCGGATTTGATGCATGCCTGATGTCGTCGATAGAGATAGCCGACCTGTGGCAGCCCTATGCAAACTATCTGGTGGCTTCCGCCGATGTTGAGCCCGGCTGCGGCTGGGATTACAGCTTCCTCGGTGATGTAAAGGGCGGCAGCAAGACCACCGATATATGCAGCAACATAATAAAGAGCTATTTCGACTTCCTGAGCAAGCTCAGCTCACAGGTCTACATCTCAGGTGCAACGCTGGGTACATTCGACCTTTCCAAGACCGATGCGGTCAAGGGCGCAATGGGCGGCGTGTGCAAGGCTATGAAGACCGATATCGACAAGGGCGATTACTCCAACTATGAGAAATTCACCGACGGCGTACACAGCTACGCAAGCTACGACCTGGCTGACCTGGGCACGATGGTGACTTCACTTTCGGGCAGCTACAAGGGCGAGACCGATAAGCTGAAAAGCGCTGTGGGCGATATGCTGGTAGACGGCACTACCACCATAAAGAACACCTGCGGACTGACCGTATACTTCCCGCTGACCAACAGCGCAGCAGATTACGAAATGTCAAACATAATGTTCAATCTGGGCGGTAATGACCTGATAAGCAATGACCCCATCGACAAGGACTATCAGGCGCTGATGGGCACACTGTTTGAAGGTGTGGAAGCAGGCAGCGGCAGCACAGACGAGAGCAGCAAGCCCGATGAAAGCTCATCAAGCAAGGCTGAGGAAAGCAGCAGCTCGCAGGCTGAAAGCTCGTCAAGCAAGGCTGAGGAGAGCAGCAGCTCACAGGCTGAGAGCTCGTCAAGCAAGGCTGAGGAAAGCAGCAGCTCGCAGGCTGAAAGCTCGTCAAGCAAGGCTGAGGAGAGCAGCAGCT
>CAMNMO010000121.1 GCA_946544695.1 uncultured Ruminococcus sp.
ATGACGGTACACTGACCCTGACACCCGACAATCTTGAGGTCGGCGAATTCCACGAGCAGCAGGCTGCTGCACCCGCTGATGAAAGTTCCGAAGCACCTGCCGAGAGCAAGGCTGAGGAGTCGTCTAAGGCTGAGGAAAGCAAAGCCGAGGAAAGCAGTGGATCTAAGGCTGAGGAAAGCAGCAAGTCTGCCGACGAAAGCAAGCCCGCAGACAGCGAGACAACTCCCGCCGAGACTTCAAGCAAAGCTGCAAACAGTTCATCTGCTGCAAGCAACAATAACACAAAATCAAGCGCAGCAACAGTCAACCCTAACCAGACTGAAAACAACAAAAACCCCACAACAGGCATGGCAGCGGGCATGGCTATGATAGCATTGATGAGCGGCGCTGTGATAGTTTCAAAAAGAAAGAAATAACTGATCTTTACAGTGAAAGGCGCTGCACAAGTGCCTTTCTGCTGTTATAAAATTCAGGTTTTCTGCACGTTGATCAGTCAGATAGATACATTTATAAAAACCAACACACAAATTCAGAAATCTTGTGAAAAATTTTCAAAATTACTTGCAATTTCAAAAAATATGTGTTATAATATATTTGTGGATATTTCTGTAGTATTTTTCGTGGCGGTGCCATGTGAAGATTATAGTAAGTATATGATCAGGGAAGGAAGATAGTTATGACATATATGCTCAACAGTATAGATGAAGCTATTGACAGAAAGTTTCTTGTAACTAAACAGATGAAGGCTCAGGCTGAGCCGGGTAATATTATCCATGTTCTTGATGCTACCAAGAAGAAGGACGGCTATGTAGTATCATACCGTGTTACCGATGTTGGTAAGGGCTACTCTTTCAGAGACTACGCTGCCAGATTCAACAGTGTTGCGGAATTCTGCAAGTGGGCAAGACCTGATAATTTCATTGCCAGACACTATGAGTCCTTTGATCTGAAGGAGATCCAGAACTATATAAAGGTCACTGACAGGAGCTTTGTTACATTTGCTCTGCCTATTATCATTATAGGTGTGCTGATCTTCGCTGCACTGGGTATCTTTGTGATAAAGGGTGTTGGAGGTATCATACTGGCAGTTGTCGGTTCTCTTGCAGTTGCCGGTGGTATGTCCTGGTTCTTCCGTTGGCAGAAGAATAAAGTAAAGCTTGATCTTTACGGAAAGATAAGTTCCGACTGGGGCGTACAATTCAAGTAAACAAATTGAGCCATGCAGGTTTCTGCATGGCTTTTTTTGATGTTACTAACAAGCACACTGAATGAATAAATACCAACAAAAAAATGCCCGAAAGCAAGCCGTGCTTTCGGGCAAATATTGTTATATCAGAATCCTGAATCTCTCATCTTCTTCTTGAAGTTGGAGTTCAGCTTTGCATTCTTCTTTTTCTGCTTAGCTGCCTTGAGCATTTCTTCCCTTGTCATGGGAGCGTCGTCGTCCTCATCATCGTCATCTGCATCAGCAGCGGAAATTGTGGAAGGCTTAGCTGCAAGGTCATCGGTGTGTACCGACTTTATTGCACTCTGGGGTGCGGGCGAAGCTGCGGGTGTTTCAGTCTGGATATGTACAGAAGTCTGACCAACGCCTGGCATTGTCAGCGACTGCATGCCTGTACCCTGCTGGTAAGGCTTAGCATTGGGGAAACCTCCCTGCTGCATGCCCTGCTGAGGATAGCCCATACCCTGCTGAGGATAACCGCCCTGCATACCCTGCTGGGGGTAACCCATACCCTGCTGAGGATAGCCGCCCTGCATGCCCTGCTGGGGATAGCCCATACCCTGCTGAGGATAACCTGACTGTCTGCCCTGCTGGGGGTAGCCCATACCCTGCTGAGGATAGCCGCCCTGCATGCCCTGCTGGGGATAACCCATACCCTGCTGAGGATAACCTGACTGTCTGCCCTGCTGGGGGTATCCCATTCCCTGCTGAGGATATCCTGACTGTCTGCCCTGCTGGGGATAGCCCATACCCTGCTGAGGATAGCCGCCCTGCTGGGGGAAACCGCCCTGCCGCATGGTGGGAGGAACATTGAATCCTGCCGCACCCTGTGCAGTTGCATCAGCGGGCTGATCGAACATGGAAGTTACACCGCTGCCAATGGTCTTGACCGCAGGATCTGCACCTGTTGTCTTTTCCTCGAAGAAAGGATTGTTCTCATCAACGCTGAAACCATCAGCAAACTCAGCGGGCTCACCGACCTTTTCGTTCTCCATGTATGCCGCAGCGATCTGCTCCTGAGTCTGTTCCTCGGCAGGTGCTTCAACATCAACATCGAAACCGTTCATCAGGTCTTCCATGCTTGCCTCGGCAGCAGCTGTGACTTCTGCAACAGCTTTATCAGCCGCATTCTGAACATTTGCGTTCTCAGCGGGTGTTTCTTCAACAGCGGGAGCTTCTTCAACTGCGGGAGCTTCCTCTACCTCGGGAACAGGTACGATATCTCTCAGCAGCTTACCTTCTTCTGCGGAAACAAGAACTGTGCAGTCACCGCTTGCGGGGTTAGCCTGTGCCAGTATAGCCAGCGCAGCCTTGCCTGTATTGACAACAGCGTTATCCTTGAACATCATGGTAACGATCTGCTTAGCGCAGGTGCCATCAGCGTTGTCGATAAATCTTCTTACAGCCACAGTTTCGGCGGGTATCAGTTCTACCAGACCGCCCCTCACTGTAACACTTGTTATGCCTGTGATCGGCTGGTCGTCGCTGTCAACTATGACACAAACAGCCGACTCGTTCTCGGAAATAAAATCAGGCTTATCCTGCCTTATTATATCTGCATACCGTTTTGCCAGATCATAAAGCTCGCTAATTTCCATAGTACACACCCTTTACCTTTCCAATGTACTTTATCAGCCCTGCATTGTGTAGAAGCAAAGCTGGTTTTTACCGCTTTCCTTTGCATTGAACATTGCAGTCTCGGCACATCTGAACAGGTCATCTGCTGTCATGGCATTCTCGGGGAAGCTTGCTACACCATAGCTTGCTGCAACGGTGTAGACATTTCCGCCTATGTTTATAGGCTCGCTGAAAATACCGCTTATACCTGCCGCATACTGATAAATAGCTTCATTAGTCATTCCGCTGCCCAGTATGATACCGAACTCATCGCCGCCGATCTTAGCTGCGAATGCATTGTCGCCGCAGTAATTTTTGATCTTCTCGGAATAACGCTTGAGAAGATCATCACCGATAGCGTGACCATAGTTATCATTTATGCGTCTGAAATCGTCCATATCAACATAGATCATAACACAGTCGCCTGTATCCTTGATATGCTTTTCGAGCTGCTCCATGAAGTTTTCTCTGTTAGGCATACCTGTGAGCTTGTCGTAGTAAGCCATATATTTCAGGCTCTCGTCCTGTTCCTCGATTATGCGGTTCTTTTCGATAGCTTCCTGGTAGCTTTCCTGAAGCTCAGCGGTCATCTTATCAGATCTGCTTACATAGAAATATATCAGCAGTACGATGCCGATGGTTATGAAAGCAACTGCGGCACCTGCCAGATCACTTACACTGAAATCACCGGTCTTCGCAGACCTTAATGCCCTGAGGAAAGCCATCAGTGTTGTTATCGCATTGAGAGTGACACCTGTTATCATACCCTTCTTCTTGCCGAACATGGTCATGATGATAGATATTACTACCTGTGCCTGAGCCAAGATAGGCGACAAGCCGCTGATACCTCTGGTCTGTATGATAAACGCTGCCATATAGAGAACTACGCAGATTACTACTACAACTATATTACCTTTTTGCTCTTTCTTATCCATTATTAAATACTCCTATCAACCATTATTTCCCAACTCAGACTGATTCCGTCAGAAGTTTGCTGTATGCAGCTTAGCTTTTCTGTCAGCTGCCAGCTTTTTATTGCGTTCGATCATTTCCTTGAGCAGATCCACCTTTTCTGCTGCGAACTCAACATCGTAAACGCATGCCAGGGATATGTCATCTTCAGTACCGAAGTGCGATCTCTTGGTGATATTTTTTACCACCGAAGCCTCCAGCGAGGGAGAGTTTACCTGTGAAGCGAGTATGACATGATAGTCCCTGAAATCATACTCACTGCCGAAGGACGTATACAGTCCGTCGGTAGATGAGAACAGTGCTATCAGGCGCTTATCATCAACATAGAAACTCTCAAACATCGAAGCTGCGTTAGCATTGCACATGGACGAGGTTATATTGGCAGGGTTTGCCTCCTCATACTCCATGGGCATTACAGCTTCGCCGTCCTCAAATATCGCAACAAGGCTTCCGTCACCTATCTGCACGCCGAAGGTGAATCCCTTGCCTGCAACGGCAGCGATAAGTGTCGTGCCGTAGTAGGACTCGGGGCTGATGTTCTCAAATTCTTCGGGCTTAAAGGGCTTCTTCTCGACCACAGTCACGGGGTTTTCCTCAAGGTGTTTCATCACCTTGGAATTCCACGCTGCGATTATCTGCCTTTCGATATTCCGAATTATCATCTTATGGTTTTTAGGGAAGTTCGCCTCGAACTCATCGGGGTCCTCATAGAACCTGTCGATGGTCTCGATAGTTGCTTCAACAGCACACTGCGAGCCGATGTTACTGCGGAAGTGCTTTTTACTTCCGTGACCGTCAGCCACCACTGCAACGGCATAACGGTCGGTTATCTTGTGCGCCGAGCTGTCCTGGCAAACAATACCCTTTGCCACGTGACTGGCGCCCATTACCGAGTGGCTAAAGCCATTAAAAGACATTTTCTTCCAACACTCCTTCCGACATCTTACGATTTACCAACCAGTATCGTAAGGAACGTCGCTGCCGTCAGTCTGATCGCCGACCAGTTCCTGGATCTGCTGACCGAGCATTCTCTGCTTAGCTGCATAAACGTCCTCATCACTGAGTTCTTCGTTAGTTTCGTCGGAAAGTGTCATAGACTTACTTCCTATCTGCGAAGCTGTTACTGCGATGATCTTTATCATCGAAGCCAGCTGACCGCCTGTGTAGGCATGAACGACTGTGTCCTTGGAACCTGTGAACTCTTCCAGCATCTCATCGTTAGCTTCATCACCGATACCCAGTGCAGCCTTCAGACCGAACTTGTACCAGCTGTTAGCCTGCAGAGCCTTCAGACCCGACTTATAGTCATCAGAGGGATAGCCGTCTGTCATCAGGAACATAACGGGAGCGAAGGACAGCGAAGGAGAATTCAGGAAGCTGTTTCTTGACATTCTTGCTGCCAGCTCAGTAAACGCAGCACCCATACTGGTAACGCCCTGAGCGCCCAGTCTTGCCCACTCGAATTCCTCGATGGAGATAGGAGCGGAATACATCCACTTAACATCAGTATCGAAGGTAAGTACAGCGACCTTAACGTCTGTATCTGCCTCACCGACTCTTCTTATCTCAGGTATCAGCTCTTCCATAACGGTATTCAGCTGACCCATCTTTTTGCCCTTCATGCTTCCCGAAGTATCGATCAGGAAGAAGATAACAAGGCTCTTTTTAGATACCGCTGTGGCACCCAGGGGATCATCGTCATCGAAATCCAGCAGGTCATCAACAGTGGTATTTTCCTTTACCTCAGCATCATTGATATTATTATTCATGATCATTTACGCCCTTTCCTAATTATATTTTCGCCCTTACTTTACCGAAATCTACCTCCAGGTCCTTCCATATCGGGAATCCCTTACCCGGCTGTATCGGATAAAATTTACCGTCAGGGAGCTTAGCGTTCCAGGTATCCTCTGTGCAGTTCTTAATGCCCAGCACACCGGGTTTCAGTTTATTCTCCACAAGTTCACCTGCAACAGTGAGGAAGTCATCGCACTCGGGGTCGATCTCACACTTATAGAACTTGCAGCCCACATAAAGCGGCATTCTGTTATCCCTGTTGCTGAAGCCCAGTGTGGCGAATTCAGCACCGCACTTAGGGCAACGGAAGGTCTTTTCATTGACCTTTGCGAACATGGAAGTGAAGTTTGTTCTGCCGCATACGCACATGATGATCTCAGATCTGAGTCTGATGAACAGCTTCTGCCATTCATTCTCGATAATACGCTTATTCGGGTCGGAAATACCCTGTGTGAACGAAAGTATGAAAGCATCTCTGATATACTTGGGGTAGATCCTCCAGAACTTGATGACATTATCGTGTATACCTCTTACGGGTCTGTTTGTGGCATTATCGGGGTCATAGACGAACACCGCATCCTGACCGTAATGTCTGAGCTCGGAGCTTTCGGTCAGGCACACGTCCTTGACCACCTTTTCACCCTCCATGGGGTCGCCCCTGAACAGCAGCTTGAACAGCACGACTGCAAGTGAGTACTTATCTGTCTGGACATCAGGCTTAGCTATACCTCTTACAACTTCGGGTGCCATATAACCGGGCTTACCGCCGATACCGAAGTTCGAGCCTTCGGGAGCGATGTTATCGCAGTCGCAGACCAGAACAGCACCTGTGTTGACGTTGATGAAGAAACCACCGTCGTTAAGGTCCTGATAGCTCTTACCTGCACGGTGGAGCTGTCTGAAAGTATTGGCGATATTTATCACAGCGGTCACCATAGCGTAAAGGCTCTGGAATCTTACAGCCTGCTTGGTAGCCCTGCCTGTCAGCGGGTCGATGACCAGCTTATAGGTGTTGAGTATATCAACGAAGGAATCAAAGCTTTCGGGCTTCAGTTCCATGATGTATCCGAATGTGCCCTGGTCATTTTCCTTAGTCAGATACTTAGGCCACAGGAACTTATTGCTGGGAGCACCATCCTGGATATTGTTCTTGATGTTCTGTCTGAATTCTTTGGGACGCTTGATCTTATCAACATCGTACCATTTAAGCGCCCATTTCTGTGAGTTGAATTCAACGAGGTAAACGATACCCTGACCACCGCTGCCGATGACCTTGAGGACTTTCGCTCTTCCTCCGAATTCCATCTCGACCTCCTGGCCGATCTTCAATTCAACCATCTGTTACTTCCTCCGATTTCTTCCTTATATTGGCTTCTGCTTCAGTCCGACGCCGACAGCCACAGTCTCATAGTCGATGTTATAAGTAAGGCAATACTTATGAACATAGGAATTGACGTAGCAGCGTATCGTAAGTTCAGGACAATAAGAGAATGCGTTCTTGTCGATGAACTTTACACTGTCAGGCAGGAACAGCTTTTCGAGCTTTTCGCAGCCCGAGAAAGCTTCTACACCGATACTGCTGACAGTATTGGGTATATCCACCACGCTGAGATTAGCGCAGAACTCAAAGGTATTATCGGGTATCTCCAATATTCCCTTGGGTATTTTTATCATTGCCAGCTTACCGCACTGGCTGAATGCGCCCTGCTCGATGACTCTCAGTCCCTCGGGCAGCTCGATGCCCTTGAGGTTTTTGCACTCAGAGAACGCATAGTCGCCTATCGCCATCATCGTAGAAGGCAGCTTTATCGATCTCATGAAGCTGAATCTGTCAAAACAGAAGCTGTCGATCTTGGTGAAGCCTTCGGGGATGACGATGTTCCTTGCAAGCCTGAATCTGCCTGCATCGGAAGTCTTGAATATCTTGTCATCGGGTCTGAGCTTGGGAGCAGCGGGCTTCTTTTCTTCTTCGGGCTCGACAGGCTTTTCCTCCTCCTTGTTCTTCGACATGGAAGAATCGTAAGGCCACCCCAGAGTATAGGTGAAGCATGCAAGCACGAACTCAGCTGCGTTTTCCGAAACGAACAGTTCGTTTATCATATAGCTCTTCGCACTGAGCAGCGCATATTCCCTGTTGGTCTTTTCCTCCTTGACCATGTTCTTGAGGACGCCCGCTCTCATAGCGTTTACCAGGAGCCTGCGCTCCTTATCGTAATTGCTCAGATAATCGTTGAGCATCGACACGAACTGGGTCGGATCGTTGATTAATATGCTGCCGTGTTTTTCCATGATAGTCTTCAGTATATGCTGGATCTCCATGGTATTTTCAAAGCCTTCGATATTCTGCGGAG
>CAMNMO010000122.1 GCA_946544695.1 uncultured Ruminococcus sp.
CGTCATCACCTGTACATCTTCTGCTGGCTTATGAAATGGCAGAGGGGCTTGGGGTAAAGAACAAGGCAGACTTTCTGCTTGGTGCGATAGCCCCCGACTGTGTCAATTACGGCATGGAACAGGCAAGTGAGGAAGTGCGTTACAAGGCGCACATACGTGACCGTGACTATGACATCTGGAAACAGCAGCTAAAGGACTTTGCAAAAGAGAATGCCGCTTGTTATGAGGGCAGTGAAGATTTTCTGCGTGGGTATCTGTTCCACTGCTGGAGCGATATAGCGTGGGACGAAGCTGTTCAGCCGAAGATATTTGAATTTCTTGGGACGCTTGGCTACGGCTATGATGACATGACAGCGCAGAAGTGGCAGGAACTGTACCGATTCAACAGCGTGGTCACGAAGGATACGAGGTATGAAGAATGCAGGCGTCTGGTGCTTGCGGGGAAAGCGAAGGCGACTGCGGGCTGTGATGCAGACCTTATTATGCGGTATGCCGAATATGTTGTGAAGGATTACCGTGACAAGATAATAGAAGAACAGCCGTTGTTTTTGAATGGGGAGCATATAACTGCGACGATAAGACAGATGGATACAGCGGGTTACAGTGATGAACTGAGGAAGCTGTAAGAGAAAAGTAACTTTTCGCTTTACGTGCCGCTTGCGGCTTATTTATAATTTTTACGGAGATGATTTTTTATGTTCAATTTATTGGCTAATGATGTTACCATCACTATGCAGAATGTCTATACCCCTTTCCCGATCGGTATGCACCTTGTTTTCTGCATAATCGCTACGATAGTTTACGGCATTCAGTTCATAAGCAAGAAGTCTTTGCATTATCTGCTGCTGCTGCTTGCCTGCGATGCTACTTTTATTACGCAGATAAATACTTCCAAGCCCGTTATAACCGCACTTTTCTTCGTTGAGATGGCACTGCTTATCGGCGCAGCTGTTTTCTCTTTCAAGTACAACAAAGCGCTTAAAGCCAAGTCTGCCGAAAAGTCAAAAGCACCCAAGCAGAAGGCTGATGCGGTAGACAGCGCTTTTGAGGACTGAACCATGAAGTTGGTTATACTTGACAGCGAAACTGTCTCCCGTGGGGGAGATGTCAGCCTTGAAAGCATAACTTCTCAGGCTGAAACTAAGGTATACGGTTATACACCCAACGAGGAGGTCGCTGATAAGATAGGTGACGCTGATGCGGTCATCTGCAACAAATGCCTTATCACGGATGAGGTGTTCAACAGCTGTCCGAATCTGAAATATGTGGGGCTGTTTGCGACGGGATACAATAATGTTGATCTGGATTCTGCCACAAGACACGGTGCTGTGGTGTGCAATGTCCCTGCCTATTCCACCGATTCGGTGGCGCAGCACACATTTGCGCTGATACTCAACCATTTCAATAAGATACGTGAGTATGCCGACACTGTCGATAACGGTGACTGGGTAAACTACAAGCTGTTCACCTATTTCTATATACCGACCTATGAACTGAAGGGCATGACCATAGGTATAGTGGGCTATGGCAGCATAGGCAGGCGTGTGGCTGAGATAGCAAGGGTGTTCGGCATGAATGTCATAACATACACCCGTTCGCCCGAAAAAGTGGGTGACGGTGTGCGTGCGGTAAGCTTTGATGAGCTTCTGCGTGAAAGTGATGTGGTGACTATGCATTGCCCGCTGACAGAACAGACTAAGGAACTTATCAACAGGGAAGCGCTCGGTAAGATGAAGAAAACGGCATACTTTGTAAACACAGCCAGGGGCGGAGTAGTCAACGAAGCTGACTTGGCGTGGGCGCTCAATGAAGGTGTCATAGCGGGCGCAGGCATCGACACGCTGACTTTTGAGCCTATGCGTGAGGACTGTGCACTCAGGGGGGCGAAGAACATCACCATTACCCCGCACATAGCATGGGCACCCAAGCAGACGAGAGAACGTTTGCTCGAGACCGTCAGCGAGAACCTGAGCAGATGGCATAAAGGTGACCCCATAAACGTGGTAAACCGTTAACAGCAAAAAAAGCGTCGGGAACCGACGCTTTTTTGTTATGTAATATTATAAAGTCATATCAGCCGAGCTCAGCTACTGCCTTCTTGATATCCTCAGCCTTGTCTGTGCGCTCCCATGCCACGCCCAGATCTTCTCTGCCCATGTGACCGTAAGCAGATAACTGCTTGTACTGAGGCTTTCTCAGGTCAAGCATATCTATTATAGCTGCGGGTCTCAGATCGAACAGCTTGGTAACAGCTTCGCTCAGCTTTTCGTCGCTGACCTTGCCTGTGCCGAAGGTGTCTACCAGTATGGATACGGGATTTGCAACACCTATCGCATAAGCAAGCTCGACTTCGCACTTGCTTGCAAGACCTGCTGCCACGATGTTCTTAGCCACATATCTTGCTGCATAAGCCGCAGAACGGTCCACCTTCGTGGGGTCCTTGCCCGAGAAGCATCCGCCGCCGTGTCTTGCATATCCGCCGTAAGTATCAACTATTATCTTTCTGCCTGTCAGTCCGCTGTCGCCCTGAGGTCCGCCAATAACGAACCTGCCTGTCGGGTTTACGAAATATGTGGTGTTCTCATCAAGCAGACCCGCAGGTATAACATGCTTGATGACCTTCTCGATGATGTCAGCCCTGATCTGCTCCAGCGATACCTTTGCATCGTGCTGTGACGATACAACGACGGCATCGACTCTTGCGGGCTTGCCGTCAATGTATTCTACCGTTACCTGTGTCTTGCCGTCAGGTCTCAGGTAGGGCAGTGCGCCGTTCTTGCGGACTTCTGTCAGTCTCAGCGCCAGCTTGTGTGCCAGCGAGATCGGCAGCGGCATCAGTTCGGGGGTCTCGTCGCAGGCATAACCGAACATTATGCCCTGATCGCCCGCACCTGTGTCAAATGCGTTCTCCTCTCTGCCCTCAAGCGCATTGTCAACGCCCATCGCAATGTCGGGAGACTGCTTGTCGATGGTGGTGAAAACAGAGCAGGTGTGACCGTCAAAGCCGTATTTAGCTCTGTCATAGCCTATCTCAACTACTGTGTCACGGACTATCTGGGGGATATCCACCTGTGCTTTGGTGGTTATCTCGCCCATGCACATTACCATACCTGTTGTGGTGACAGTTTCGCAAGCCACACGGGAATAGGGATCCTGTTCGAGCATAGCATCGAGGATCGCATCGGAGATACGGTCGCAGATCTTGTCGGGGTGACCTTCTGTCACCGACTCAGAAGTAAAAAGAAATCTTGACATATTGTTTCCTCCTTTGAAACAATGGCGGAAAGGCGGGGTGTGCCTGACCGCAAAAAACTGTTGTGTACGTTAAATCAACAGCCAAAAAAAGCTCTCACCCCGAAGAATGAGAGCCGTTACATTTTAAACAATTCCCCATCTTTCGGAAAATAACCGCAGGATTTGGCACCTTGACGAGAAAAACTCACAGGTTGCCGGGCTTCACAGGGCCTGATCCCTCCACCACTCTTGATAAGGCTATTTAATTTAACGAATCTATTATACACCATTTTTCTCTATATGTCAACAGTTTCAGCAAAATTTTCACACACGGGTCAAAAATGCAGGAAAGACTGCAAAAATGGCTGACAGAATGAGGATAATAAACGGTCGGTGCAGGCAAAAGATGTACAGCGTCCTTTGGCAGTGTGCCAAATGGACAGAAGAACATTGCGATTTTTAAATATTTTTAAACAAAAAATCAAATGTTTGGAAAGTCTCAAAAAACCTCTTGACAAATGTGTTTTTGCGTGATATAATAGACAACGTTGACTGAGAGAAAGTCAATGACCGAACTGCGGGTGTAGTTCAGTGGTAGAACTCCAGCCTTCCAAGCTGGCCATGTGGGTTCGATTCCCATCACCCGCTTTTTACTGCTGAATCTAAGCAGTGTATGCGTCATTAGCTCAGCTGGATAGAGCAACCGCCTTCTAAGCGGTAGGTCACTGGTTCGAATCCAGTATGGCGTGTTATGGTGGGTATAGCGTAGTTGGTTAACGCGTCAGATTGTGGTCCTGAAGACCGAGGGTTCGAATCCCTCTACCCACCCTATATCGAATACCCCCTATTTTGTTTAGTCCGCTTTGCGGGCTTATTTTTTTGTCTTTTTGGGGACACTGTTTCAGGCATGCCGTTAGTGGCATGCTTTTTTTATATCTGAATGGTGCAGTTCTTCCCAAGACAGGTCACTGTGTTTGCCGCAGCCTGACCGTACAATTTGGGCTTTGCAGTTTTTTCTATAATTTTTGCACTTATTTCAACCCTTTTTTGCCCTCGATTTGCTCGTCTTTTCCCGATTTTGCTGCCTCTCAATTTGTCTATTGATAAAATGCACAAAATATTTTTACTAAATTTGTGAAAGATTTTTCGGATTTTTTGTGTACAAAACACAAAAAATGTGTTATAATATATCCAGTCCACAAGAAGGGAGCGATGCTTCATGAAGTCTATTATTACTATCAGCCGTGAATTCGGCAGCGGCGGTCGTGAGATCGGCCGTACACTTGCTAAGGATCTTGATATTCCTTTCTATGATAAGGAGCTTCTTGAAATGGCTTCCAAAGACAGCGGTATCTGTGAGGAGCTGTTCGTTAAAAATGATGAAAGTTACACCAACAGTTTCCTGTTCTCGCTCGTCATGGGCACTTACCCCGTTTCGGCGGACGGCAGGATCAACCCCGATCTTCCGCTGAACCACAAGATCTTCCTTGCGCAGTTTGATACTATAAGAAAACTGGGCGATCAGGGTCCCTGCGTTATTGTCGGCAGATGTGCTGACTATGTGCTGAAGGATAACCCGAATGTTATCGACTTTTTCCTGACAGGTGACATGCACGATAAAAAGGCACGTATACTTGGCAGATATGACATTGAGAAGGACAAGGTCGAGGACTTCATAAAGAAGACCGACAAACGGCGTGCTTCCTATTACAATTATTACACCGACCAGAAGTGGGGCGCAGCGCCTAACTTCGACCTGTGCATAAACACGTCCAAAACGGGCATTGCAGGTGCGGTGGAACTGATGAAGGCTTACATTGATATCAGGGAGAAATACATATCGGGTAAGCAATAACTATCGACATTCATGTTTTTAATTCATTTTACTTTCCTTACTACAAAGGGGTGCTCGTCGGGAGACGGGCGCCTTTTTGTTTGTGCTGAAAAGGGGAGCGGTGCAGCAAAGTCCCCCGATATGGCAAACGGCAGACAGCCTTGAATGAGTGTGGGCTTTTACAGCGCAATGGTCGGTGTCGGTTTGCATAGATAAGCTGTGACGGTAAAATAAGTCATGTAAAACAAGATATACCCATTGCTTGCCTTTATATGGAGCTTCACAGTCGCAGCGGCGGACTTTGCAGCCTTGCGGCAGAAACGGTGCAGGCGTCGTAATGCCCGAAAATACAGGGAGACAGCCTGTCTTTGCACGGCTGTGCAACTAGTGAATGGTAAATGACGGAAATCTTGCATTAATGTTAAATATGCACCAAAGTTAACTTTATGTTACTCTGTCAACGGTCTGTTTGAAAACGTTTGCGTTAGTTACAACTAACCAAATTACTTTCAACTAACCAAACAATTTGCGTAAAAATGCATAAAAATATGCATGCAAGTTTGTGAATTAATTTTTTTAAAATGCTTGAAAAGAATGACGAAATAATGTATAATAATAATGTTAGTTATGCGTTAATAATGGGGCATATACGCACTTATATGACCCATGCCGACAGGCGTATGCATAACGCATGATCAGTATATTTTGTTATGCAGAAAATTATAAGGAGGTTATTTTATGACTGAGAAAACCGTTATTCCTTTTCAGGGTACTCCTGAGCAGGAGGCACAGCTTAAGGAAGTCATTGCAAAGCACCATGACCAGCCCGGTGGACTGATGCCTACATTGCAGGAGGCTCAGGGGATCTACGGCTATCTTCCTATCGAGGTCCAGAAGATGATCGCTGACGGACTGGGCGTATCACTGTCGGAGGTATTCGGCGTTGCTACGTTCTACAGCCAGTTCTCACTTACCCCCAAGGGCAAGCACAGGATCAGTGTCTGTCTCGGTACTGCCTGCTATGTTAAGGGCTCTGATAAGATACTGGAGGCCGTTGAGGCTAAGCTGGGTATAAAGAGCGGTGAGTGCACTGCTGACGGCATGTTCTCCATTGATTCCTGCCGCTGCGTAGGTGCTTGCGGTCTTGCGCCCGTTATGCTCGTAGATGAAGACGTTTACGGCAAGCTGAAGCCCAATCAGGTCGCTAAGATCCTGGATAGCTATAAGTAAGGAGGTAAGGCAGTATGACTATTGAAGAACTGAACAAAATAAAAGCCGCCAAGGCTGATATAGTTAAAGTCAGAACGATAATCGCTGAGGAGGGCGAAAAGCTCGCCAAGGAAACAGGCTACCGCAAGCAGGTACTGGTATGCGGCGGTACAGGCTGCCAGTCCTCACATTCTATGGACGTTCTGAAGGCACTGAAGGACGAGCTGGCTGCAAAGGGCATAGCTGATGAAGTTCTTGTTGTAAGAACAGGCTGCTTCGGCCTTTGCTCACTGGGTCCTATCGTTATCGTATACCCCGAGGGCGCATTCTATGCACAGGCTACTCCCGAGGGCATCAAGAGAATAGTTGACGAGCATCTGGTAAACGGCGATATCTGCAAGGATCTGCTGTATAAGGAGACCGTTCACGAAGATGGCTCGATAATCTCCCTGTATGAGACAAACTTTTACAGAAAGCAGAAGAGAATAGCACTGAGAAACTGCGGCGTTATCGACCCCGAGGATATCGAGGAGTACATAGCTACCGACGGTTATCAGGCACTGTATAAGGTACTCGATTCCATGACTCCCGATGAGGTAGTTAACGAAGTTCTCGAGTCAGGTATCAGAGGCAGAGGCGGCGCAGGCTTCCCCACAGGCAGAAAGTGGATGTTCACTAAGGACGCTCCCGGTGATGTCAAGTACGTTGCATGTAATGCAGACGAAGGCGACCCCGGCGCATTCATGGACAGATCCATTCTGGAGGGCGACCCCCACGCTGTTATCGAGGCTATGACCATCGCTTCTTACGCAGTAGGCGCTCATCAGGGCTACGTTTATGTAAGAGCTGAGTACCCCGTTGCCGTTCACAGACTCCAGATCGCTCTGGATCAGGCAAGAGAGTACGGTCTGCTTGGCAAGAACATACTGGGCAAGGGCCACGATTTCGATATCGAGATCAGACTGGGCGCAGGTGCGTTCGTCTGCGGTGAGGAGACCGCACTGCTGACCTCCATCGAGGGCAACAGAGGTGAGCCTCGTCCGAGACCTCCTTTCCCTGCTGTAAAGGGTCTGTTCGGCAAGCCCACACTGCTCAACAACGTTGAGACTTATGCTAATATAGCACAGATCATCAGAAAGGGTGCAAGCTGGTACAATGCAATGGGTACCGAGAAGTCCAAGGGTACTAAGGTATTCGCACTGGGCGGAAAGATCACCAACGTTGGTCTGGTTGAGATACCTATGGGTACAACACTGCGTGAGATCATCGAAGAGATCGGCGGCGGCATACCCGAAGGCAAGGCATTCAAGGCTGCGCAGACAGGCGGTCCTTCGGGCGGCTGTATCCCTGCACAGCACATAGATACTCCCATAGATTACGAAAGCCTGGCAGCTCTGGGCTCCATGATGGGTTCGGGCGGACTTATCGTAATGGACGAGGACAACTGCATGGTTGACGTATCCAAGTTCTACCTCAATTTCACCGTGGACGAGTCCTGCGGTAAGTGCACTCCCTGCCGTGTCGGCACAAGAAAGCTCCTGCAGCTGCTGGAGAAGATCACTGACGGCAAGGGCGAGATGGAAGACCTGGAGAAGATACAGGATCTGGCTACACACATGAAGACTTCTTCTCTGTGCGCACTGGGTCAG
>CAMNMO010000123.1 GCA_946544695.1 uncultured Ruminococcus sp.
ATGAATGCCTGTGATGTATTGACATATTCGGGATAATTGTGATATAATCATAGTGATACGGGACGGCACAGAAGTCCCGCTGACACATAACGACCACGATTTGAAAGGAGATACAGATATGGATCTGATACCAAGCTTTTCTGTTGACCACACCAAAATAATCCCGGGTATATTCACAAGCAGAGTTGATACTCTTGGGGACAAGAAGATCACTACTTACGATGTGAGAGTGACAAGACCCAACACCGAACCCGCCATCGACGTTGCAGCTATGCACACCCTCGAACACATCATTGCGACCTTCCTGAGAAATGACCCCGACTGGAAGGACGAGGTCATCTACTGGGGTCCTATGGGCTGCCTGACAGGTTTCTACCTTATCATGAAGGGCGACCGTGCACCTAAGGAGATATGCGCACTTCTCACCGCTGCATTCAGGTCTGTTGAGGATTCGGAAGATGTACCGGGTGCTTCTGCTGTGAACTGCGGCAATTATCTGATGCACAATCTCAACATGGCAAAGTGGTATGCCCGCAGGTACGCTGACTATCTGGCTGAGAATGCAGAAAATGACGCTATTTTCGTATATCCCAGGTCGGAAAGACTTGTTACCGATGACGGACGCAGCTTCTACGATTCCTGATATATCTGCCATAGATATCATAGCATTGCCCCGTGCAGTCAGACGGCTGCTGCGGGGCTTTTTCGGCACGCAACAACAGGTTGCTTGACCCGTGCCCGCTTCCATGCTATAATCAGATCATCAAAACCGACCATAAGGAGGCAGAAACAATGGAGACAAAAGACATTATCCACGAACTTCGCACAAAGGCAGGACTTTCGCAGGACGCACTGGCAAGTAAGGTGTTTGTGACAAGGCAGGCAGTAAGCAGGTGGGAAAACGGTGAGACTGTTCCCAACACCGATACGCTGATGCTGCTTTCGGATCTTTTCGGGGTGTCGATAAACGCACTTCTCGGGTCATCGGGAAAGCTTATCTGCCAATGCTGCGGCATGCCGCTGGACGAAACGCTGATAAGCAGTGAGAAGGACGGCACGCCCAATGAGGACTACTGCAAGTGGTGCTACGCCGACGGCAATTTCATGTACAGCAGCATGGACGACCTCATCGAAGTGTGCGTAAAGAACATGGCAAACGATGATCACCCAGTGGAGGAGGTCAGGGCTTACCTGAAAACCATGCTGCCAAAGCTTGGCTACTGGAAAAGGTATGAACAACTCAGTGACGGCGGGCAGTTTGAAGAATTCAAGCAGAAGCTGATAGGCGAGATAAATGCACTTGGCATCGAGGGCATGCCCGAGGTGGAAAAACTCACCGCACTGGTTGGCAGCTATGTTGACCTTGAATACACACTGCCAAACGGCAGCAAGGCAAAGTTTTTAGACGCCGACAGCACCTATCTGGGTGCACAGCTTGAATGTGTATACGGCGGTGACAGGGTTTTCGGGGTGCTGGCAAACATGGAATTCATACTTGTGTGCACCTACGTCAACAACGGAGACGACCCCGAACTTCTGATCTACAAAAAGAGATGAAAAAAAGTCAGGAAGATAATTCTTCCTGACTTTCTGACTTTATGTATCACTGTGACCCGCAAGTGCTGTGACCTCATCAAGCTTCGGCGGCATCAGCTGGCTGGGATAGCGTGAGACTGCCACCGCAGCACAGGCTGCTGCAAAACGCACCAATCCATCATCATTCATGGAATTTGCAAGGGCGTAGGTGCAGCCCGCCTTGAAGGTATCCCCTGCGCCCAGTGTGCTGACGGCATCGACTTCAAACGGCATGAAGCTTTTCACAGCACTTCCCTTTCTGCCGTAGAGAAATCTTCCGCTGCCGTTGGTGATGATGGTAAGTCCGTCCGAGTTTTCGGCATACAGCGGGAACATCTCCTCATGAGAAACATCGCCGTAATGCATTTTCAGTGCCTCGCCCGATATGACGGTGACTGCCGCATGGCGGTGGATATAGCTGTCATACTTGCAGTCAATGGTGACGAACGGTTTGCTGTGGGCAGTGCAGAGTTCGGCGCAGCGCTGCGAATCCTCACCGAAGCAGTCATCTACTGCGGCAGCGTCGCACCAAAGTACATCGCTTTCTTTCGGGACATTCCAGTGCTTAACGCCGCCGCTGTAACAGTCGCTGAAAAAATGTCCGAACCTGCCGAACGGCGTGCGGATATCACCCGAGATGAGAATATAGTCCTCCAGCCCCTCAAAGCTTTCATCAAAGGTAAGCGACCCCAGCCCGACGGACTTGCCGCTGTAAAACTCACGGGTGAGTGCAGCCATGCTTCTGCCGATGTGAGTGCCGTCGATGCGCACATCAGCGCCCAGCGAGGAAAGCACGGTGGCACAGGTACCTGTTTCACCGCCGATAAAACGTGCGCTGCTTTCTATCTCGGAATATTCATCGGGCACAGGGAAAGCGTTCAGCTTAAAGCTGTTGGAGGCACATATCATGCCGTAAAGATATATATTCATAGCCGCTCCTTTCGTTATCGCAGACAGTTTTTATGATGATACCACAATTTTCTTTATTTGTCAACAGCTTGACAAGTGTATGTAAAAGAAGTATAATATATCCCACCCGAACATATAGGAGGTACAACATGACAGACCGTTACGCTGACATAAAAACAGCACTGTGCGCACAGGCAGAAAAAGACGATGATATCCGTGCGGTGATAGCCATAGGTTCATCGGTGCGCAAAGATGTGCCTGCCGATGATTTTTCCGACCTTGACCTGATGATAGTCACCCGCAAGCCCGAAGTATGGCACACGGGCGAATACCCCGCAAAGCTGGGCAGGGTCAGCATTTCTTTCATTGAACCCACACTTGGCGGCGGCATGGAACGCAGGTGCATCTACGATGACGACAGGGACGTTGACATGCTGATATTCACCCCCGAACTGTTTGACAAGGCACTGAAAAAGGGCGAGGCTGCGTGGGTCATGAACAGGGGGTACAGCCTGCTGTGCGACAAGGACCGTCTTGCTGATATCATACCGCAGTATGTGCGCACCGAAGTCACCCACCCACTTATGGACGCACAGAGTTTCTACAATATGGTGAACGACTTTTACTTCCACAATATATGGGCTTGCAAAAAACTCAGGCGTGGCGAACTATGGTCGGCAAAAATGTGCATTGACGGTTACCTGAAAGAACTGCTTCTCAGAATGGCAGAACAGTACATGCTTTGTTCGGGAGACTGTGATGTCTGGCATGACGGCAGGTTCTTTGATAAATGGGCTGACAGTCGGGTGCTGGACGAAGTGAAAAACTGCTTTGCGCACTACGACACCGCCGACTGCAAAAGCGCACTTGTTTCGACACACAGGCTTTTTAAGAAGCTTGCAGCTTCCACAGCAGAAAAGCTGGGTCATCAGTACCCGAAGGCAGCCGAAGAATGCGCTGCAAGGTACCTGGGCTTGAATGACTGAAAGAACAGCAAAAACAGCTATGGTCTCTTGTCGGAGATCATAGCTGTTTATCATGTCTGTGCTTTGCTGTTATGATCGCAGTGAGTTGGAAACAAACGGCAGATCATCACCGGTTGTGATAACGTCCTCAGCTTCAAATCTTAGTTTTACATTTTCCGCTGTCAAACATTTGTTAAGCTTTAATGAATTATAACATATATTCACAAAAGCCAATGGATCATTGAAACTTTTTCCTTTTTAACGTCATTTTCATCATCGGGGCAGTTGATTTTTCGCTTTATGAAAATAAAAGTCTGTAATAATACAAAAACAGACCTGAAATGATATACAAATGACACAACTTCATGTTATAATAAGAGCATAGTAAAGGAGGTGCATAGCGATGAAGATACTTCTGGTGGAGGACGACAGACAGATATGCAAGGTCGTCGGGAAGTATTTCAGCGATCATGGGGCTGAGATAACTTCAATAAACGACGGTCAGGCGGCAATGCAGGTCGTCGGACAGGAGATCGGCAAGTATTCGCTGGTATTGCTCGATATCATGCTCCCGGGAGCAGATGGTTTTACTATCTGCCGTGCTATCCGCAAAAACAGTGATATACCTGTTATATTCATCACAGCTAAAGGACGAGAGGAGGATATCCTCAACGGTTATGCGCTGGGATGTGATGATTATATCGTTAAGCCTTTCCTGCTGTCGGCACTTTATGCAAAGTGCTGTGCTATCGTGAAGCGTACAGAACAGACCGACACTGTGCTGACCTGCGGTGCGATAACGCTTGATACCAAAAAGCTCACCTGTTATGTTGACAGTCGGGAGATCGAGCTGACACCAAAGGGCTTTGCGATACTTTATTACATGATGGAACACGAAGGCTGGGTCATCGACCGTGACACGCTGCTGAACAAGGTGTGGGGCGATGATTATTTCGGGCTTGACCGTGTTGTGGACAATCATGTAAAACGCCTGCGGAAAGCCCTCGGAAGTGCAGGCGGTCAGATACATACAGTATTCGGCAGGGGGTATAAGCTAACAGATAAATAAAGGAGGGAGCAATATGAAAAGAGACAAGATCCACGGTATGCCAAAACGAACAACATTCCTCAGGCTATTCCTGAAAGCGGTATGTGTATCACTGGTCTGCACACTTATATTTGCGCACTTTTACAGGGAGCTGCTAAGCTATAAGATAAGGAATGACATTGAACAGTGGTTGTCGGACAATTCAAATCATATAAACACATACTTTAATGAGCACGATGCTGACAAAGACGGCAACTCTCTTTCGGGATACCTGAGTTTGTATACATATTACTGTGTTACGTTAGATGACATCATCAACAGCGATGAACCTTACGAGATAAGCTCAAACAGCGGCGGAGCTGATAATTTTGCAATGTCAGCACTTGAAGATAAAAACGGAAATATCATTGCAGCGAGCCGTGAACAGCTGGTGGCTTTGTTAGTGTTTGGCAAAGCAGGCAACAAGGATAACGGCATATATGTCTGTGACCCGCAGCTGTCAGATATTCCCGAAGTGCAAAAGATATATGACGATAATTATGAATGGCTCGGTAAGATCAAGAATGACACTTGCTGCGATGTCTCGCTGGATATCGACAGCGCTTATGTGGATAAAAAGACACATACCTTTATACCTCATGAAGCGGATATGCTGTTTGAGAACTATGTGCGTGTTGATATTGAAACGGAACCCACCTACACTAAACACATTTCCATTACTATTGATGATGACAGATATGAACTTGTGTCATTCCGAAAGAATGAGATATCCAAAGTTTCCGATGATGAGATCTACCCCAGAAGCATACTTTCAGTGTTCTGCGGAACTCCCTGCGAAAGCTTTGACAACAACTTTGCAAAGTTCAAATTCGATAACGAAAATGAACGCCTGGTCGGTTGGTGCGGAGATATGTATGACTTTGAATACGGCATGAAGGCACCTGTGTATATCAACGATGAAGAATACACAATGGATCAGTATTTCCATTTCTCCGCAAAGGGTACTGTCGCAGAAAAATTTTATCGTTTAGGCATCATTGCATTTGGCACAGCGAGCGTATTGCTTGCACTGCTGTGGGCATGGCAGAAGAATGTACGCAATAAGGCACACTATGCTTTTGAGGACTATCAGCGTGACCTGACAGACCACCTCGCCCACGATATAAAAACACCCCTTATGGCGATAAGCGGTTATGCGGAAAACGTGCTGAACGGCAAACTTACAAAAGAGGAGCAGACAGAATATCTGAACTCCATACTCGATAACGTTTCCTATACGGACTCGCTCATCAGCCGAACATTATATCTTAATCATGCAGACAGAAAAAGATCATCAAAAGAGAAGATACAGCTGAATGAGACAGCTGAGGATATCCTTGCAAAATATAAGCTTATGCTGCACGAAAAGAATATCGTGTACAGTGTCAGCGGAAATGCAGAAGTCAACACTGATAAAACTGCGATGGAAACGATCTTAGAAAACCTGATATCCAATGCAGTCAAGTACACCCCGAATGAAGGCACGGTAAGAATTACGATCGATAAGAAACATATTACAGTTGTCAATTCGGTTTCGGAAAAGATAGATACAAAAGAACTGAAACGCCCCTTTGTTCGTGGCGATGCCGCAAGAAGCAATGCTGACGGCAACGGGCTGGGACTTGCCATAGCCGAACGTGCTGCCATTGCAAACGGATACAAACTGATGCTCTCATGCACAGATAAGGAGTTCAAAGCGGAAGTTAAATTCTGAAATATACAGTAACAGCAGATAAGACCCCCATTAACGATGGGTGCCGATGTTTGAAAAGTCTTAAAGACTATCATCGGCACCCGTTGTCATTTTTTGCGGGTCCTTGACTGCGCAAGGGACCTTTTAGCGGGAATAAGCATCTTTGAAGCCATCGACAACATACCTGAGCTCCTGTGCGTCGGGTTCGGTTTTCTCACCCATATTCTCAACACCATATTTTACAGCCGTAATGTATGTTCAAACCTTTGTATTATGCAAAAATTGATTTCCGTGGGATATCTCGAAAACGGCATTGCTTTTTCGGGGACAGTGTGGTATAATCAAGGGGTGAGAGTAAGCAATCGGCTTGCTCATGTAAAAAGAGGAGAACAACTGATGAAGCAAAACCAAAGAGTAAGGATCATTGCTGCGAGCTACTATCTTATATTGTATATTCTGTGGGCTGTCCTGGAATGCATTATCGTTCCAGAACTTGAACTGCACATGAGTACAGCTGCTATTGATATTATCAAGGAGACGGTATGTAAAATACTATTCTGGTCAATTCCGGCAGTATTTCTGTTTATTCGTTATAATGACTCCATGTTTCTCAAAAAGAGTGAGATCTTCGGGGATACAAAAAAACCTGTCACTTACCTTCCGATGTGCGTTCTGATCCTATTTTTTACGGCGTGGCATCTGATCCCGAATTATTTACATAACGGAACGATAGTGTTTGATCCATCACTCCATGCAGCAGATATCCTGACCGCTGTTTTTGCAGGCATTACCGAAGAAATGGTATTCCGTGGATTGCTTTTGAACACTGCTTTGAAAGAACAAAAACCCCCGATCGCATTATTGGGCAATGCAGTGATGTTTCTTTCTATACACTTTCCAATTTGGTTACGGGAGAGTGTGTTTGTAACGTATATGACAAGTTTTACGTTCGTGGTGCTGATGGTGCTGAGTTTGATCTTCAGTTTGTCATTTATAAAGAGTCGGAATATCATCGTACCGATCATTTTGCATGCATACTGGGATCTGCTGTGTGTTGCTATAAAATAATAAATTCAATATTGCTATCCAATGCAGAGCCACATCGGCTCTGCATTTTTTTGCCCGATCTAAAAGTCCATATAACAGTTTCAGGCTAAGGCTCAGCGGATAGAGTATGCGGCTGGTGTGCCTAAGCCTATGAAGCTGACGAGGGCTGAGGCGCAGGCGAAACAGTCCGAGATTTTGGCTCAGAGGCGGTTGACTTATGGGGCGGAAAGTGGTATAATACAGGAAAGAGCAATAGCAGCTTCTTCGTTTCTTAACTCGTCTGATCAGCTTTATGAAAATGCTAAGCACATTAAACCTTTGCCGGATTATCAAGATATTGTTATACACGGTGATAAAACCGGATTTTCATTCAGAGATAAAGACGGAAACGAATCCTATGTGAACGTAAAAGAATTTGCGGATATACTCAAAGCTAGTGGCTTGTATAAAGGTGGGAAAATACGTCTGATCTCCTGTGAAGCCGCCGCCGAAGGAGCACAAACAGCTCAATGGCTTGCAGATGAGCTAGAC
>CAMNMO010000124.1 GCA_946544695.1 uncultured Ruminococcus sp.
CATCCAGCTCAGGCAGTTCCTTCTTGGAGATGCTCTTCAGGTTGATCTTGAATACAGCAGGTGCACCTGCAAGCTCCTTTACCTGATACTCCTCAGGGAAAGTTACATTGATCTCGAACTCTTCACCTGTGCTGTGACCAACGATCTGATCCTCAAAACCGGGAATGAACTGACCGCTGCCCAGCTCCAGATCAAAATCCTCAGCCTTGCCGCCGTCAAATGCAACGCCGTCCTTGAAGCCTTCAAAGTCGATCTTTACAGTGTCGCCGTTCTCAGCAGCTCTGTCATCAACAGTGATTATTCTTACATTCTTCTCTCTCAGCTCGTCAAGCTTCTTCTGAACGTCCTCGTCAGTTACAGCATTGACAGTTTTTTCTACCTCTATACCCTTGTAGTCCTTAACTTCTACTTCAGGCTTGGTAGTGCACTTAGCCTTCAGCTGAACGCCCTCTTCCTTGCTGATGGAAACTACCTCTACCTCAGGCTGAGCTACCAGCTCAAGACCGGACTCGTCGATAGCACCGTTAACAACGGGAGCATAAAGCAGATTAACAGCATCCTCATAGAAAACCTCTTCGCCGTATTCCTTCTCGATCAGCTTTCTGGGAGCCTTGCCCTTACGGAAACCGGGCATAGAAATGTTCTTTCTTGCCTTCAGGTAAGCCTTCTGCAGTGCTTCCTCAAAGTCCTTAGCAGGGATCTCGATCTCCAGCTCATAGCTGTTAGTTCCAACATTATTCGTAGCTTTTAAACTCATTTTAGAATTCCTCCAAATTAAAATATATCTTCAATATTATAGCATACTTTTGCCATTATTTCCAGTACTTTTTTACAAATTGTCACTTTGCACAATTTGGGTAATATCCAATGGGTCAAAATGCAAAAAATCACTTGATATCAGGCGATATTCGATACCGTCGTACATACCGTTAACAGCATAAGCGTGGGCATTTCCATGCAGATGTCCGTAGAACACCTTCTTTATCTTGTACTTATACAGAACATCAAGTATATCAAGATTTCTGCTGTCACCGTAAACAGGCGGATAATGCAGGAAGACCACAGGTCTCAGACCGGCATCAACGGCGGACTTTATAGAAAGTTCCAGCCTGATAGCTTCCCTTGCGATGACCTTTGCACTGGCGGGTTCGCTGTTGTCATTGACCCAGCCCCTTGTGCCGCAGATACCGACATCACCGAAAGCGTAGTGGTTATTCTGCATTATATGCAAAGTAGAAAAGCTTTTTTCATCGAAAAAGTTCTGCATCTTTGTAACGGTGTTCCACCAATAATCGTGGTTGCCTTTGGATATGATCTTTGTACCGTTGAGTTTATCCAGAAACTCCAGATCCTTTTCGGACTGCTCAAAATTCATGCCCCACGAAAGATCTCCCGGGAGCACCACCATATCCTCAGGACCTATCTTTTTCTGCCAGTTCTGCTCTATCCTGCTGACATGGTCATGCCAGCCGCCGAAAATATCCATCGGCTTATCGACACCAAAGGATAGGTGCAGGTCGGCAATAGTGAATAGTCTCATAAAATGCTCCTGTCTATCAGGAAAATATTTCCTGTAATATTTTCAGCGAAGATGCACATAATGACATCACACCGAGAAAAGGAGTGAGAGGAATGGAAAAAGACAAGATCTACGGTATACAGTGTGATGTGGAAAACTGTGTCCACAATCAGAACGGCTGCGAATGCACAGCGGGTAAGATACAGGTATGCAGCACCTGCACAGACCCCAACTGCTGTGACGAAACTGTCTGCAAGACTTTCAAGCCCTGCGACAGCTGTCACTGACACAGCACCGCCCCTTAACGGGCGGTACATAGATCATACTTATAGTAAACGACATTAGTTTATATCAGAAAAGAATTGTCGTCTAATATATCACTTAACGTTCAGTGCCCTGAACACGAAGTCCTTCATCTCGTCCTTTGCGATGACTTCGGAGAATCTTATCTCCTTGTCCTTCAGAGATGCCAGCGATGCAGGTATCTTCATACCGGAAGCCTCGCCCAGCTCCTCGACCAGTGTAAACTCATCACTGGCGGTATCCTTGCCAAGTGCGCTCAGCACGGAGCCCGAGAACTTATAGGGGCTTGCAGTAGAAGCGATGACAGTCTTGGTCTTGTCGCCTGTATTCTTGACATACTCCTCATAAACTGCAACAGCAACAGCGGTGTGAGTGTCGCAGGTATAGGAATACTTGTCGTAATATTCCTTGATGGTAGCCTTGGTCTTTTCATCGTCGCAGCAGCCTGCGCAGAATTCCTCAGCCAGTATCTTCTTGACATCATCGGTAACTTCATATCTGCCCTCAGATGCCAGCTTACCGAACCACTCTCTGATCTGAGCATCATTCTCACCGCAAAGGTGATAGAGCAGTCTTTCCAGATTGGAAGAGATCAGAATGTCCATAGAAGGAGAAATGGTTGCATAGAACTGTCTGTTTCTGTCATAAACACCTGTCTTGAGGAAATCAGTCAGGACATTGTTGGAGTTGGAAGCGCATATCAGCTTATTGACAGGAATACCCATCTTCTTAGCATAATAGCCTGCCAGTATGTTACCAAAGTTACCTGTGGGAACAACGATATTGATCTTCTCACCCTCAGCTATCTCGCCGTCCTTCAGCAGCTGTGCATAAGAAGAAACATAGTAAATGATCTGAGGTGCAAGTCTGCCCCAGTTGATGGAGTTAGCAGAGGAGAACATCATTCCGTTCTCTGCCAGCTTGTCACCGATCTCCTTATTGGTGAATATGGACTTTACGCCGTTCTGTGCATCATCAAAGTTACCCTTGATAGCGCATACGCCAACGTTCTGACCCTCCTGAGTGGTCATCTGCTTCTTCTGCATTGCAGATACGCCGTTGTCAGGATAGAATACCAGTATCTCAGTACCGGGAACGTCCTTGAAACCTTCAAGTGCAGCCTTGCCTGTGTCGCCCGATGTAGCAACAAGGATAACTACCTTCTTATCAAGATTGATCTTCTTGGTTGCTGTTGTCAGCAGATAAGGAAGGATCTGGAGAGCCATATCCTTGAAAGCGCAGGTAGGACCGTGCCACAGTTCCAGCATATAGGTGCCGTCAAACAGATGTGCCAGTTCTGCGATATTATCGGTATCAAAATTCTTGGTATTGTAAGCACCTTCAACACAGTAGCGTATCTCTGCCTCGGTGTAGTCAGTCAGGAACTTTGAGAACACGAACAGTGCCCTCTCAGCATAAGTCATATCTCCGAGCTTCCTGATATCCTCAGCAGAAATGGAAGGTATCTCGGAGGGAACGAACAGACCGCCGTCCTCGGAAATGCCCTGTGCGATAGCCTGTGCCGATGTAACATTTACATCGCTGTTTCTTGTACTTCTGTAAAACATAAAACAACAACCCTTCTATTTTATTCCCTTGCGGGTATGATCTACTTACTGCTTGCATCAAACGCCGAACGGTAGTATTTGAAATACACGACCCTGCCGTTATCGTGATGCACCACAGCCACATCGAACCGACAGAAAGCTTTTACCTTTGTTTTGAAAAGGTAAGCCTTCGCAGTTTTGATGAGCCTTTGCCTTTTTGTATAAGTCACGGCAGATTCGCCGCTGGTCATAGCACCCACCTTTCGGGTCTTGACCTCAACGAATGCCAGCTTATTGCCCTGAGAAGCGATAATATCAACTTCACCGCCCCTTATAGTGAAGTTTCGGCAGACTATCTCATAACCATTCTGTTTAAGAAAATCACAAACATAGTCCTCGCCGATATCACCGATACTGCGGCTACTTTGCGAGCTTTGCATAATACTTTTTAAGAAAGCTCGGACGGTGAATGGGGCTTTCGCCGTACTTATCTATCATCTGATAGTGAAGCTTCGTCCCGTATCCCTTGTGTTTTTCAAACTGCCACTCGGGGTACTTTTTCGCCATATCAAGCATATATCTGTCCCTTGCGACCTTAGCCAGCACTGATGCCGCCGCTATCGCCTGAGACTGTGCATCACCCTTGATGACTGCTATCGCTTCACAATCAAGTTTGGGCGTCTTGTTACCGTCTATAAGGCAAACATCGGGTCTGAGCTTCATCGCTTCCACCGAACGCTTCATAGCCAGCATTGCACAATTGAGTATATTCAGTCTTTCTATCTCCTCAACAGTAGCACACTGAATGGAGAAGTCAAGCGCCTTTTCAACTATCACGTCGAACAGTTCCTCACGCTTTTTGGCAGTGAGTTTTTTACTGTCGTTAAGCCCTTCGATGACAGTATCCTTATCAAATATAACAGCCGCCGCAAACACATCTCCTGCCAACGGACCTCTGCCCGCTTCATCACAGCCGCAGATGACCTCGTATCTGTCACGGTAGGTATTGTCGAACTCACTTAAAGTCATACCATCACCCCTCAGGCTTTTCAAGAGACAGTCTGCCCAGCTTGCCGCCACGGAACTCATCAAGCACGGTATTAGCTGCCCTTTCGGTGTTTATCTCGCCGCCTGAAATGAGGAAGCTTCTCCTTCTGCCCACACGTTCCAGCAGTTCATAGCCTTTAACACAGCCCTGCATCTCATCCATCGGTTCGGGCAGGTCATCAAGAGATATCCCATATCTATCGGTCAGCAGTTCGGGGTAATTCTCACAAAGGTATTCAAGCATTCTGCACGCCAGATACTCAGTATCAAGTATGACGTCCTTGACTGCACCTGTGAATGCCAGTCGTTCACCGACCAGCTTATCATCGAACTTTGGCCACAACACACCAGGCATATCCAGCAATTCAAAACCTTCTTCAAGTGCCACCCACTGCTTTCCTCTTGTGACACCCGGTCTGTCCTCGACCTTTGCCATTTTTGCCCCTGCAAGCCTGTTTATGAAGGAGGATTTACCGACATTGGGTATACCGACTATCATTATCCTGATAGGTCTGCCTGTCATGCCACGGTTATCCCACTTCTCTATCTGGTCTGCAAGCAATTCTTTCAGCATGGGGTAGAACTTGTTTACGTTGCGACCGCTGCGGCAGTCGGTGGCAAGCGCAGGTGTACCCTGCTTTTTATAACGTTCTATCCACATCGAAGTTATATTCGGATCGGCTGAATCAGCCTTGTTCAGCAGGACCATTCTCGGCTTGCTGCCGCATATCTTCTTTATCTCGGGATTGCGGCTCGAATATGGTATCCTGGCATCGGTGATCTCCACCACCGCATCTACCAGTTTAAGATTAGAAGCCATGATCCTTCGGGTCTTCGCCATGTGTCCCGGGAACCACTGCACCCTAGCAGCTTCACTCATCTGAACCGCCTCCTTTCACTTAACTCAAAATTTACTTTACCGCCCCCGACTTAGCCCTTTCAGAATAGAATCTAAACACTGCCTTGCCGATGACATCATCATTATTCACGGCACCTATCAGTCTGCTGTCGTTGGAATTATTGCGGTTATCGCCCATTAAGAAAACATAGTTCATGGGCACATCATACTCATAAGTTGCCCTTTCGGGGTCATAGTACTGCATATCGAACCTGCCTGTATCATCAAGTGCATGATACTTTAAATACGGTTCATCAAGTATCCTTCCGTTGACCGAAACAGTACCCTCATTGTAATCTATCGAAACATGCTGCCCGCCCACTGCGATGACTCGCTTGACGATAAGTTCATTCAGCTGTTCGCTTTTGCAAACGACCACATCACCTGCGGCGGGTCTGTAAAACAGCGTCCTGACTATCAGTCTGTCATTGTCAAAAAGCGTATCCTCCATCGAAACACCGCTGACTTTGACGGGATCGATAAAGAAAGTAAATATCAGCATGACGATAAGCACAGTCGTCAGAAAGACAGAAGCTTTATCAAGCATTCCGCCAAGCACTCCAACACACTCAGGCATTATCAGTCAACTTTACCGATCTTATCAAACGGATATATCCTGAAAACAGCCTTGCCCATCAGTTCATCTTCGGGCACACAGCCTATGCTTCTGCTGTCTTTGGAATCATTTCTGTTATCACCCATAACAAACACGCTGTTTTCGGGGACTTCATAAACGTAAGTACCGTCCTCAGCCTGATACTGTCTGTCAAAGTATCCGTTGTCTATCATTATCTCTTTGTTGTGTTTATTTGAGATCAGCTGATCGTTTACATAAACATGGTTCTGCATGTAGTCGATAACTACCTTGTCACCCTCAACACCGATAACACGCTTTATCAGTATCTTGCCCGCAGCTTCGCTGTCCACAACAACGATATCATCACGTTCGGGTGTATAGTTGACATGAGTCATTATAAGTCTGTCACCATTGACAAGAGTATTGTTCATCGAACTGCCGTCAACCATAACGATCCTGAAAAGGAAAATGAAAACAAGCTGAACTATCAACATTGCAAAAACAAATGACTCGAACCATTCCAATATCTCATTCTTGATATCCAGGGGTTCTTTTTCTTTTATATCCTCAGGTTCAGCCGCCTTGACAGCCTCAATATCCTCCTCACTGATCTTCTGTGAGGTCTTTTCTTCATTATTTGTATTATCCATCTTATCACTCATAACATTGTCCCTCTTTTCGTGTAAACACAGAATTACTCATATACGATATATTATAACAAATCAAATCGGAAATTACAAGGGTTTTTGCAAAAAAAATGATATTTATACTAATTTTGTTAACCTTTTATACAGAACAACTGAACACACTGCAAAATAAAAAGAGCCGACAAAAGCCGACTCTCTTATTTCAGAAGAATTATCTTGCTTCCTTGACCTTGGCAGCCTTACCGACTCTGTCACGGAGATAGTACAGCTTAGCTCTGCGAACTCTACCGCTTCTTACTACCTCTACCTTAGCAACAGCAGGCGAATGTACGGGGAATACTCTCTCGATACCGCAGCCGTGTGCTACTCTTCTTACAGTGAAGGTCTCGCTGATGCCGCCGTGCTTCTTAGCGATAACTGTGCCCTCGAATACCTGTATTCTGGACTTGTCACCCTCGGTGATCAGAACGTGCACCTTTACTGTGTCACCAACGTTGACAACGGGTGCGTTTTCCTTCATGCTTGCCTGTGCGATCTGCTTTAAAGCGTCCACTTTAAAATTCCTCCTTTGATTTTCAGACGTTCATACGCTGCCCTTAATATGCAACCAGAGGACCGTCCGCTTTAATGTCCTGCCCGTAGGCATGGCATCAACTCTCGTCGGGGATACCGACGGTCATTCAAATGCTTAAATATTATACCATATCCGAGAGATGATTGCAAGTGACATTCAATAGAAATTTTCACCATTTTCCAGCAGTATCTTTGTGCGTTCTATACAAAGTTCTTCGGCTGTAAGCCCCGACATGCCGAGAAAAGCTTCAACTGCAACGCTGGCGTTCAGGTTGAAACCGCCGCCTGCGGGAAGTATCATCTTCATATAAAGGTATCTGTCATCGCTGCTTATATCGGTGACGTTCAGGTGGGGACGTATGTCAACTGTTACAGTCCCCTTTTTCTTGCTGCGCTTTTCGATCTCTATCGTTTCTCTTTCCAGGAACTGCACAAGCAGTTCCTTTGTTTCATCGGGTGACCTGTCTGATGCAAGCTTGATTGCGTACTCGGCAGATGTTATCTCTGTATGGGCATGCACAGGTACGTGACAGCTGACTATCCTCATGCCTTCGGGCATCTGTGCGTCCAGCGCCCTGACAACTTCGTCACAGTCCATATCCTCAAGCAGCGCAAAATCCATGACCTCGACCTTGCTTTCAAAACCCAGCGAAAGGGTCAGCGGGAA
>CAMNMO010000125.1 GCA_946544695.1 uncultured Ruminococcus sp.
GGCGTAAAAAATTCTATACAGGCACTGCACCTGCTATGCAATAGTCTTAGAGATACCGTGAATTTACTTGGTTATCTCAACGCTTGCGCACTTCTTGCCTGTCAGCTTTTCGCTGAGTGCATCAGGCTGCTGTGTGCCTGCATACAGTGTGAACTTGCTGCCGAACACCTTTCTGTTGCCGTTGTCGTCAACAGCGGTGAAAGCCTTTTCGGGAACAGCTATCTCGACGGTGGTCTTTTCTCCCTCGTCAAGCTTTATGCGCTTGAAACCGCACAGGCTCACATTGGGTACTGCATGCTCGCAGTAGTCCTTTATGTACAGCTCGATAACGTCCTCACAAGCCTTGCCGTCGTTCTCAACGGATACAACTGCCTTTCCGTCCTTATATGCCACATCGGTGACCTTCACGTCTCCGTAAGTCAGACCATAGCCGAAAGGATAGAGGATATTCTCGGTGGTATAGCGGTAAGTTCTGCCCTTCATGGAGTAATCGGTGAACTCAGGCAGCTTGTTGGTATCCTCATAGAAGGTAACAGGCAGCTTGCCCGAAGGTGAAACATCGCCAAAGAGGACTTCTGCCAGCGCCTTGCCGCCCTCAGCACCCGGGTAGAATGCCTGTATCAGTGCATCGGGTCTGCTTTCGGGATTGATGGCAGAACCTGCGCAGATAACGGTCACAACGGGCTTGCCCACTGCCATTATCTTCTCGACCAGTGTTCTCTGGGGAGGAGGAAGTGTCAGACCGTTCTTGTCGCCCGACGAGAACTCATTGCCTGTATCGCCTTCTTCGCCCTCGATGGTGGCATCAAGTCCGAGACACAAGATCACCAGGTCGGCGTTCTTTGCAGCAGCAACAGCTTCGCCGTAACGGTCACCGGGCTGTGCCAGCACGGAAACGCTCTTTTTATAGAGATGGCAGCCCTCTGCAAAGATGACTCTGCCGTCGAACCTGTCCTGAATGCCGTTCAGGAAGGTGGTATATCTGTCGGAAAGACCGTTGTAGTTGCCCTCAAGTGCAGTTCTGCTGTCTGAGTTGGGACCTATCACAGCGATGGTCTTATACTTCTTCTCATCAAGGGGCAGGATACCGTTGTTTTCCAGCAGTACCAGAGACTTTTCAGCGCACTTCAGCGAAACAGCCTTATGTTCCGCACAAGCCACCTTGCTGTAAGGGATATCATCAAACTCGGTCTTCTTATCGAACATGCCCAGTCTGATACGTGTTCTCATCAGGTGTACGCAAGCGGTGCGTATCTCCTCTTTGGTGATGAGACCCTGTTCAAGTGCTGCCAGCAGATTCTGGTAGGTGCAGCCGCAGTTAACGTCGCAGCCTGCCTTCAGTGCCATTGCAGCGGATTCAACTGCGTTGGAGGTGACCATGTGGTGTTCATGGAAATCTCTGATAGCCCAGCAGTCGGAAACGAAGTAGCCGTCGAAACCCCATTCCTTCAGCTTATCCATCAGGAAATTGCTTGCGCATGCGGGTTCGCCGTTGACACGGTTGTAAGCGCCCATCACGCTTTCGACCTTAGCTTCCTTTACCAACGCTTCAAATGCAGGCAGATAAGTCTCCTCCATATCCTTAGGAGAAGCCTGTGCATCGAACTCGTGGCGGATAGCTTCGGGGCCGCTGTGCACTGCGAAATGCTTTGCGCAAGCAGCAGCCTTCATTACCTTGCCGTCACCCTGGAGACCTCTTACAACAGCCTTGCCGTTCTGCGAAGTCAGGTAGGGGTCCTCACCGAAGGTCTCGTGACCTCTGCCCCAGCGGGGGTCACGGAAGATATTTATATTGGGTGCCCACAGGGTCAGTCCCTTATATATATCACGGTCGCCCTCTACTGTGTAAGCGTTATACTTTGCCCTTGCTTCCTCAGAGGTTATCTCGGCAGTTTTCTGAGTCAGTTCATCATCGAACATGGCTGCCAGACCGATAGCCTGCGGGAACATGGTGGCAACGCCCGAACGTGCCAGTCCGTGGATACCCTCGTTCCACCAGTTATATGCGGGTATGCCCAGCCTTTCAACAGCAGGCGCATCATATCTCAGCTGACTTGCCTGTTCCTCGGTGGTCATCTCATCAGTGAGGGCTTCTGCTCTCTCCTCAACGGAAAGAGTCTCGTCTAAATACTTTTTCATAGGTTTCCTCCCGGTCCATAATTTCATTTGATATATTCCGTTTGCTTATCACATCATTTATTTGCCGACAGCTGCTCTTATCTTGTCAAGCTCGGGCTCCACATCGCCCTCATTGTCGAGCAGGTACCAGGTCTCGGTGACCTCAGTGGTCTCGCCTGGCTGATACTTTCTCATCTCGCCCAGTATCTCGCACTCGAGGAACCTGTTGTTTGTGTACATCTCGAAGTTGCAGGAATAATCGGGGTACTTGACAAACTCATAGTCACCGAAGCACTTGACGAAGATCTGCTCGTTGACCGCATAGGCTGCAAAGCCGTCCTCAACATTGAAGCCTGCCTTGAATGCTTTGGGTATGAACTTATCCTGTCTGATACGTGCATACTCATTGGTCAGCTTGAAACGGGGATCGTTGATATCGGAATAATCCCACAGGCTCATGACACGGTTCGGCAGATAGCCCGACTTTCTGGTACACATTGGAATAACAGCGGTGCCGCCGTCTGTCAGACCTGTTATCGACCACAATGCGAAGTCAGCTTCCTTGTCGCCCACGTTGGTTATGCTCTGTGTAACGGCAGCCATCGCCTTTTCGCTGTCAAGGGTGATGACTGTTTTCAGCTGCTTTGCAAAGGGAGTAACGGGCGGTGTGAAGGTGACGGTGTCCCCTTCTGCCTTATATTCAACAGGTGCTTCATCGGGATAATAGGTCTCGGGCAGCAGCTCGGGAGCGACCCACAGTCTGTGACCGCCTCTGTTGCGCCATGTACCATAGCCCTCAACATCAACGGTGAAAAGCTGTTCTCTGTCCTCCAGCATCACGTTTTCTCTGCCCTTGCGGGAAAAATATATTACTCTGGGTCCGAAATCGACTGTTACAGCCAGTGTGCAGGCATCATTCTCGATGAACACACATCTGCCGTAGCCTTCATAGACCTTCTCAGTGATCTTAACGCTCATAAAAGCACCTCCGAAAATTTTTATAGTAAACGGCATCAGGTCTTCGGCACAGACTGCCCGCAGTGCTGTACTACTTACAGCTGTCAGCGGGGGATGTCAGAAAACCACTGTCGTTTAATATACATCAAGGTTCGGCACAGACACTGAACCTATGATAAGAAGTATACACTAAATCCACCATTATTGCAACTCAATTCTTGCGTTATCGGTCACAAATATTGCTTATTTAGATAAAATTTTTGTGTTTATCTATAAAAAAGTCTGTCTAATATATTGAAAAATCCAAGAGTTTGTGTTATAATATGTCGTAGGGTGTAGCAATTTTTTGTTGTAATGACAAAGGATCGCAATTTTAAAATGAAACGTGCCGTCCGAAGGTATGGGACGGCGGTGAAAACGGGGGATATACAGTTATGATAGTTCATCTTGACGGTGATTTTGAGACAGTCGATTACGTTGAGAACCGAAGTGTGCTCATATATGACAATGTGGATAATGAGGAATACCCTATACACTGGCACAACGCCATTGAGATAGTCATGCCGCTGACAAACAGCTATACCATGCACTGTGACGGCAAGGCTTACGAACTGCATGAGCGTGACATTCTCATAGTGCCCGCAGGTACGCTGCATTCGATGAAGGCGCAGCCTGGACGCAGGCTCATAATGCTGTTCGACAACCGCAGCATAAGCTCGAACCCTGCGCTGTACGACCTTTACTCGGTGCTGAAATCGCCTGTGATGATAGGCGAGGATTATGATGAAGAACTGAGGATATCGCTGGGCAATCTCATAAAGGAGATATACACGCTGTACAGCAATTTCGATGTGCTGTCAGAAGTCTATATCTACATCAAGCTGCTGACGCTGCTTGCGAGGATAAAGGAGAACCAGATAAGCGCTGTCAAGTATGACGATGAGAAGTACATGGAAAAATTCGGCAGCATAATCAAGTACATCGAACAAAACTACATGTACAACATCACCCTTGATGACCTGGCGAAGCGTGCGGGTTACAGCAAGTACCATTTTTCCAGGATATTCAAGAAATACAGCCGCACCACGTTCATAAGCTTCCTCAACCACAGGCGCATAAAGGCAGCTGAGATGCTGCTGCTTGACGAGAACATCTCAGTTACCGAAGCTGCGATGCAGGTGGGCTTTTCAAGTCTCACCACATTCAACCGTGTATTCAGGGAGATAAAGGGCTGCACACCCACCGAATTCCGCAAGCTCTACAAGCTGACGAATGTGACGGGCGACTGACTAACAGTTATCACAGCGGAGGCAGTGTTATGCTGTCTCCGCTTTTTGTACGCACAAAAGCCTTCCCAATGCCGCAGGCAAAGGAAAGGCTTGTTTTCTTTTTCAGTCTATTATCGTGGCATCGGTCACGTATATCAATTCACATGCGCCGTCACCCGTATCGGTCCTTACGGTGCTTGTATGCCACCAAAAGGTACTGCCGTCGTCCTTAACAGCATCTATATCCACAAGATAGCCTTTAAGGCGGATATGGTCGCCACGCCGTATCCGCTTCACCGTTTTCCCGGTCTTTGCGTCCGCAGGGATTATATGGCAGTTTGCCGAACTTTGCTCAACATTTTCCACATCGCCCACAGGGATCAGTTCGTCAAGGTCGTTGACATGCCAGTAGTAAAACCTGCCCGACTGCTTCCAGTGGAAATCTATCTGCGTATTGCACTCAGCGGTCTTGCCCCAGGCAAGTGCCAGGTCAACAGGAGAAAGCGTTGCCCCCAGCCCCGAACCGCTGTACTTCTTGCGGTGCACCACCAGCGCTTCGATATCGTAAGCCGCCCTGTAAGTGATGGTGACGTCATAGCCGTTCAGCTTCAGTGTTTTGGTGCCCTCCGCTTCAGTCTGCACAGGGTCTTTCAGACCGCCCACCGCACGGCGTCTGCCGTTGTTGTAGATAAACCAAAAAGCCAGTGCCGCACAGACAAGTATCAACAGTATCGTTCTTACCGTTTTGCCGTTCTTCCGTTTGCTGTCCATGCCGACACCTCCCGCAATGCTACATCATGCCCTCAGTCTGGTACGGAAGTTCCACCACGAACACCACTCCGCCCTCAAAGGGGTTATCTACGGTTATCTTGCCATCTGCAAGGTCTACTATACGCTTTACCAGTGCAAGTCCCAGTCCGTTGCCCTCAGTTGCACGGGAACGGTCGCCCTGATAGAATTTCTCGAATATCTTGTCCTTTTTGTCAGCGGGTATCTGGGGTCCGTTATCCCATATCTTGGCAACTATGCCCATCTCCCCACGGAAAAGGTTCACCTTTATCTGCCCCTGCTGGGGTGTGAACTTTATGGCGTTGTTGATTATGTTCTGCCAGATCTGACCCATCAGATCCTCATTGCCCACATAGATTATATCCTCCAGGTCTATATCCATGTCTATGTCCTTCTTCGACCATTCGGGTTCCAGCATGAGTATGATCTTGCGTATCTGTTCATCTATGCGGAAACGCTTCTTTTTGCCGATGGTGGTCTGGTTCTCCAGCTTTGTCAGGTTGAGTATGTTAGATGACAGCTTGGAAAGCCTGGAAGTCTCATCAATGATTATCTGGGTATATTCAGCCCTGTCTGCGGGACTCAGCAAGGGGTCCTGCAAAAGCTTCGCAAAGCCCTGTATGGAAGCCAGCGGCGTTTTGAACTCGTGGGAAACGTTCGAGATGAAGTCACCTCTCAGCGTTTCGATGCCCGAAAGTTCCTGCGCCATCTTGTTGAAGTTGCGCTGGAGAGTTCCGTATTCATCAGCGCCGTTCTCACGCACCCTGACGGAGAAATTTCCCCTTGCTACCTCAGATGTCGCCATACTGAGGTCATGTATGGGCTGAAGCATCGTCCTGCCCACTATGGTGGTGATGATGGTGCCCAGAAGTATACTGGAAATAAAAGCCACGATGGTGACAAAGTTTACCACCCAGTACACATTCTCGCTGTTGAAAGTATTTATCCTTACATAAGTGCCGCTTATCCTGACTATCATCTCAGCCTTAGGGACAATGCCCTCTGTCTGTATGACATAACCCTGTTTTTTCAGTTCAGGCTCAAAAAACTTGACCTCTTTGTCATCGGGTGCCAGCTTTACGATATCATAAGCGGGTGTGTTCAGCAGGTTGACTATGGTGGTAAAATCATAGCCCTGATCCTCCAGCTGAGAAGCAGAAACTGCAAAAGCCGCCAGCTGTGATTTGGAATTTTCACGCATGATGGGGCTGAATATCAGCAGCAGCACGCTGATGGATATACTTGCGGAAATGAACATTACTATGAAGAACATCATCGCCAGCTTGAACTGCATGGTCATGCGCTGCTGCGGCTGATGCTTTAAGTTCTTCACCGCCATGTTCACTGTGTTTTTAACCTGTCGCTTCACTTCTTTACCGCCTTATACCCAAGTCCCCTGACAGTCACGATAGAGAATGCATCTGCGCTGCCGTAACGTTCACGCAGTCTCTTTATATGAACGTCCACAGTCCTCTCATCAACGTCCTTGTCCATGCCCCACAGTTCATCAAGCAGCTGACGTCGGGTGAATATCTTGTTCGGATAAGAAAGCAGCTTAAACAGCAGCTTGAACTCCATCTGAGGTATGGTCTCCCCCGGCTGACCGTCAAATGCGACTGTCTGCGCATCATAGTCAAGCACACAGTTGCCCACCGTCATGGTGTGTTCGCTGGCAAGCTTTGAACGCTTGAGCAGTGCGCCCACACGCAGTATCATCTCATTGATATCTATCGGCTTTACCATATAATCATCTGTGCCCGCATCGAAGCCCACCTTTTTATCCTCAAAGCTTTCCTTAGCGGTGACCATTATTATGGGCATCTGGAAATCTGCGCTCCTCAGCTGTCTTGTGAGTTCGTAGCCGTCCATATTGGGCATCATTATATCCGATATTATCAGGTCGATATTTGTCTTTTCCAGCATATCAAGGGCTTCAATGCCGTCGCTGGCTGTAAAGGGCTGGTAGCCGTTCTGTTTCAGCGCAGCACTCATCAGGCGGCGCAGGCTGGCATCGTCTTCAACAACAAGTATCTGAAACATATAATATCACTGTCCTTTCCAAAAAACCACGTTTTGCTTATCATAAAGCTATCCCACTTTAGATTATACTCCAAAACTTCCCTCTTTGCAAACACTTTCATCTATGTTCACAAAACATTTACAATTTATTTTTCATGAGAATTCACATAAAATGAACGCCGATGTACAAAGAATCGTCTCTGCAAGTTCACAAAAAGCAGATATTTGCATTATCTTTTCTTGCACTATCGCAAAAGCAGGCGCTTTTAGAAAAAGACGTTTTGTACACTTCTGACAAAATCAGCGAAACAAAAACGTCGTTCTGCCAGTTCATGTTCGGTTCACATTGGGGTGTTATCATATAATCACAGTAAGAGATAAGAAGATTTGGCGGAGCGGTAAAGCCTAGTGTCCGGCGAAAACCCCAACTCTATGAATTTAGAAGTTTTCCCTCGCGCGATCCCCCAAGTCGCACTTCACTGAACATTAGGTTTTACCGCTTCTCTGAATAAGAAAGTCCCTCCAAACTTTCTTTCACCTTTTGGTGCTCGGCAAAGTCCACGGAACGCCGACTGCGGGTTTTGCCGATCACCAACAAATCCC
>CAMNMO010000126.1 GCA_946544695.1 uncultured Ruminococcus sp.
ACCGAGCAGTTCGCAAGACTGCCCGGGATAGGCATGAAGTCTGCACAGCGTCTGGCTTATCACGTTATGGAGATGAGCAATGACGATGCTAAGGCTCTGGCTGATGCAGTCATAAATGTACATAAAACAGTGCATCTATGCAAATACTGCCAGAACTATACCGACAGAAATATATGTCCTATATGCGATGACGACAGGCGTGACCACGGGCTTGTGTGCGTTGTTGAAACGCCGCAGGACATCACAGCCATCGAGCGCACAGGAGAGTACAAGGGAGTATACCATGTTCTGCACGGACTGATCTCACCGATAAACGGTGTATCGCCCGATGATCTGAAGATAAAGGAGCTGCTGGCAAGGATAAATGCGGGCGGCATCGACGAGATAATCATGGCGACAAACCCTACGGTGGAGGGCGATGCGACGGCATACTACATCTCCAAGCTGTTAAAGCCGCTTGGGGTAAAGGTGACTCGTCTTGCCTTTGGTCTGCCGATAGGCGGTCAGCTTGAATTTGCTGATGAGATCACGCTGTACAAGGCACTGGAAAACAGAAATGAAATATGATAAGAAAAGCTCCGTGAGTTTCATACTTACGGAGCTTTTAGTTTTCTGTTTTATCTCATTTTCCCTGCACCAGATAATGTGCTGCCAGCATTGATACCAGCACAG
This sequence comes from uncultured Ruminococcus sp., assembly GCA_946544695.1. Taxonomy (GTDB): domain Bacteria; phylum Bacillota; class Clostridia; order Oscillospirales; family Ruminococcaceae; genus Hominimerdicola. The sequence goes on from CAMNMO010000126.1 coordinate 673, forward strand.
CCTCGCAGATAAATATCACAGGCAGCCCTATGGCGAATTTCGGCTTCCTTGTCTTATGGCGGAATACCAGCATGCCCAGCAGACCGCCTATTATGCCAAGTATGGCTGATATCACAAGGGTGCTTTCGGGTATGCGCCACTTCTCATGCTTAGCCTTATACTTGTCCACACCGTACATGATGAACACCGCCAGGTTGACCGCAGCATACACCGCCAATAACAGCTTATCCATTTTTCTTCCTAAACCTCAGATCTCTGAAAAATTCGGACAGCACTGCTGCACATTCAGTTTCAAGCACGCCGCCCACACATTCGGGCTTGTGGTTGTACGGCAGTGCGAAAAGGTCTGTCACCGAACCGCATGAGCCCGCCTTTTTATCATAAGCGCCAAACACCACACGCTCGACCCGTGAGTTTATCACAGCACCTGCGCACATGGGACAGGGTTCAAGCGTCACGTAAAGCTCACAGTCTATCAGCCGCCAGCCGCCCAGCTTTCGGCTCGCCTGTTCAATGGCGACTATCTCGGCGTGTGTCAGCGGTGAACGCCCATACTCACGCCTGTTGAAGCCCCTGCCTACTATCTCGCCCGTTGACTTCTTCACCACCACAGCACCCACAGGCACCTCGTCCTCATCAGCGGCAAGCGCAGCAAGCTCCAAAGCTTTTCGCATGTACATCTCGTCCCTTGTCATACCGATAAGAACCTCATGGTCAGTATGGTGACAACGATCGCACCGACAAACCACAGCGCCACCGTGTTTGAAGAAAGCATGAGCTCCACCTTTTTGGTGAAAGGCAGCTCGGATTCATTACGCTCGATATTGAAGCTCCACGCCTTGTTGCTGTTGAGCTTTGAGTAGACAGTCAGCGCAGCTGCACATATCAGCATATACACAGCTATCGAAAGGCTACGCCCTGTTGACGGGTTCAGCAGACCCGCATATATCAGCATATAGTTGACCGTGCTCGTTACGGTATGCATAAGTATGGCTGTTACTATCGAGCCCGACCTTACGGTGAACACACCTATCACCACCGAGCAGAGTATGGAATAGCCGATGTATGTGATATCATAAAAGCTCAGTCCGCACGCCACAGCCGAGACTACGACCGCAAATGAATCACCGAACTGACGGAAGCTTTGCAGCACCAGTCCCCTGAAAAATATCTCACAGAGAACAGGCACCAGCAGGCAGTTGTATACCATCGAGACGACGACCGCAGCGGTATCGGGGCAGTCAAACATATACACATATATGCTGTCCACCTTTGCACGGCTGAATATCATCGAAAGCAGACCGTTTGAAAGTCTGCCTATGACAACTATCATCAACATTATAACTATGGCGTTGAAATTGAAAAGACCTGTTGCGGTCGAATTGCCCTTGGGAAGTGCCACCTTGCGTGGCAGGCGGGTGCGGCGCAGGTATATGAATATGCCCAGCAAATACTTCATAAGGTTGATGCCCGCAGCTATCAGGCAGGCGCTGAATGGTGTGCCGCCCAGCTCATCACGCTCAGAATAATAAACAGCATTGCATGATGCGCCGTTGTTCAGGTAGACCGAAAGGTAGTAATTTATCACCTCGAACATCAGCATTACCAGCATGACAGCGCCCAGCAGCCTGAGACAGTTGTGCAGCGTTGCCTGCTCAGCGGTGTCAGCGCCGTGCTTTATGAAACCACGTCCTGCCATATACGAATGCTCACGGGAATCGTGGATATAGTTGAATGAATACTGGTTGGTATCATCGTTGCACCAGTTGAAATATGCTTCATCATACTCTTCATTCTGGTTCTGGTATGTACGCTCACGTGCGATATTGCGCACAAAGCTTTTTTCCTTTTTAGGCGGCATCTGCTCACCTCCGTTATGCAATATTAGTTGATATCACAGCTTGTATTTTAAAGATGCTGCTCCCGCTGCACACCACACTAAACAAAGTCCTTTCGGCGGACAATAATACCGTTCGACAGTTTTCCTGTTATATCGGCGTTTTTAGTGGTGCACTAAAGGGATAGCCATATATATTATTATACCACACCTGCGCAATTTTGTCACTACCCTGAGTGCGTTTTTTACGATAATTTCACAGGTAACGTAAAACAGTTCTTATCACGGCACGACCCGCATATAATATAGTAAAAGGGGGCTTGTACGATGAAGGAGAATTTTCGGTGTGCGGTGGTGCTGGCTGTCTGCCTTATGCTTATACCCTGCCTGGCTTTTGTGAATGCAGGGCGTTCGCAGAACAGCGGGTTCACAGTGGGGGTATATCTGACTGACGAGGGCAGAGTGGAGGAATTCAGCCTTGATGATTACGTGACAGGTGCGGTGCTGGCACAGATGCCTGCTGATTTCAGAGAGGAAGCGCTCAAAGCACAGGCAGTCCTTGCCAGAACATACATATACCGCCGTTACGAAGCCGAGCAGGACTCCCCCACCCCTGCGCTTCACGGTGCGCTGATAAGCGACGACGAGCGCATCTACCAGAGTTTTTTCACGCCCGAACAGGCTAAGGAGCTTTACGGCGACGATTACGAAAAGGCAAGGTCGAAAGTGAAAGCTGCCGTGCAGGGGGCACAGGGCATTCTCACCTACAAGGACGAGCCTGTTACCGCTGCATATCATTCGGCGTCATCGGGCAGCACCGAAAGCGCACTTAACGCATGGGGGCAGGATATACCCTATCTTCAGGCAGCAGAAAGCCGCAGCGATGCCGAGCTTGACGGCATAGAGAGCAAGGTCACGATGGACACGGAAGAATTCACCGCCATAAGCAAGGAACAGCTTGGCGTACCGCTGAAAGACATAGATATCGAGACCGAGCAGAACGAGCGTGGCTACGTGACGGCAGTATATCTGGGCGGCACTAAGGTGAACGTACAGCAGTTCATACAAGCCTTCGGGATATCATCGCCCTGCTTCACTTACGAAAAAACTGACGGCAGTGTGGTGTTCACGGCAAAGGGCTACGGTCATCTGGTGGGAATGAGCCAGTACGGTGCCAATGCAATGGCAGAAAAAGGCAGCAGTTATGAAGAAATACTCATGCACTACTTCAAGGGCTGCAAGCTGAGAGAATGACCCGACCTGAAAAATATCATTAAAAAGCCTTTTCCCTGATAAACGGGAAAAGGCTTTGTTTTTATGTACTATATTATCCTTCTCAGACAGTATATGGGGTTTGAAGCGGAAAAGCTTGCCAGGTCCGAGAAAATGATTCCGTCATCAGAGTTGGCTGCATGCACTATCCTGCCGTTGCCGTTGTAGATGGCAACATGGTAAACATTGCCTGCGGAGCCGAAGAACACCAGGTCGCCTTCCTGAAGCTCATCATAGCTCACCTCAGTGCCGTACTGCGCCTGAAGCTCGGCAAGATGGGGCATTTCAATGCCTATCTGCGAATAGCTCAGCATTACCAGACCCGAACAGTCGGTCGCACGGAAGCTAGAGCCAGCCCATACATAAGCACCGCCTACGTTGCTGCGTGCATATTCCATGACCGCATCTATCTTCTCCTGTCTCGAACTGTCATCGGTAACATTTGAAGCAGGTGCTTCGTCCTCGTCATCTTCTTCCTCAACAATGTCAGCTTCCGTTTCTGTAACGGTGGTAGTTGTGGTCGTGGTGGTCTCAGCGGTCGTCAGCACCTCAGCTGTCGTCACGGGAGCTGCTGTCTCGGCTGCCTTTTCAGTGGTGGTAACAACTTCGGCAGTGGTCTCCTCGGGCTTCTCGGTCTCAGCCTTTGTGGTAGTTGTTTGCTCGGTGGTCACCTTCCTGGTCTCCTCCTTCACAGCCTCGCTCGTGGTGACCTTCTTGGTCTCCTCCTGCTTCTTCTCGGTTGTGACAGCCGGTGCCTTTGAAGCCTGCTTTGAAGTTACAGCCTCAGCAGTCCCGGCAACAGCAGGTGTTTCCTCTGTAACGGGAGCTGCTGTGGTGGTGTGGGCTTTTGAATAAGCTTCATCGTAATCCTTAGTCAGCTGCTCGGCTCTCAGCTCCATAGCAGCCTTATCGAGTGCCAGTGTATCCAGCTTGCCGTCAGAATCTTCTATTACCTTTGAGAGTTCCTTCTTCTGCGCATTCAGCTCATCTCTCATGGCTGCGTACTGCGAGGTCGATTCTTTCAGCTTTGCTGCGCTGTCCTCTATCTCAGCCTGCACAGCTTCTGCCTGACGTTTCTTTTCCATCAGCTCATCAAGAGCTTCATCATCATGCTCAGCCACACGCTTTACCAGCTCAAGGCGCATCAGCACATCATAGAAATCTGCCGAGTTTACCAGAACATTCTCATAGGTATTTGCGCCGCCTGCAACATACATGGTCTTGAGTCTTTCCATGAAATCCCCACGGAGCGCTTCTATCTCTGCGTTCTTTTCCTCCAGCTCCAGTCTGGCTTCACGCAGGCGTGTATCCAGCTCGACCATAGCATCTTCGTTTTTGGCAAGCTGGTCTTCAACATTGTCTATCTTAGCCTTTACAGCGGTATACTTATCTTTGAGCGCTTCGATATCGCCCTTCTGCTTTTCTATCTCTGCTTCGGCTTCCTCTATCTTTTTATCCAGCGCTTTCTGCTGCTCTTTAAGACTGTCCAGCTCGGTCTCGTAGACCTCGGGCTGGTTATCAGCAGAACCGCTTATAGCTCTGTCATTGCCGCTGATGCCCATCATGCCCGCAGTCAGTGTGAGCGTAAGGCATACCGCCAGCAGCTTTTTGACAGTAAATCTACCGTGTATCATTTTACGGAGCTTCCTTTCCTCAGGCAAAGCCTGAACAATATTAAACAGCATCCACCCGACAGGTTTTCAGACTGAATGCCGTTTACTATAAGTCTGTCAGTCAAATCCATAATACTTTCCACATGACACTTGCAGCACCGTTGAAAGGATACTGTAACCCAAGTGTAATTCTTTTTTAATTATACCGAAAAATGCCCTTTTTGTCAAGTTAACTTTTCCTGAACGCCGTCATTTTTAATAAAAATCCGTTCTCAGAACGGACATATAATTACATTTCGCTTACATTGTGATGACTAAATGAAATTTTACGGAAACCGTTTTCGGAGCCTTTCCGACATCGTTTTCGGCGCTGCGGCAGCGCACTGTCACAGCATCACAGAGCTTTAACAAGGATCATTTTTTGTTTAGAATGCCGTTGACATATCTGCCGTTAAATGGTATACTTACCTGCGGACGGTGATTTGAATGAAACTGGGAAAACTCCAGCATAACATATACGATATTGTCATGAGTGCACTGGCTGTATTTGCGGCGGTGATGCTGCTGTTTGACTGCACAAAGAACCTCAGCGGCTGGGAACGCCCTGTCAGTCTGGCAGTTTATGCCATTTTTGCGGCTGACCTTATCGTGCGGATAATAGCGGCTGATGACAAGAAAAAGTTTTTCAGGATCAATTTCTGGGACGTTGTGGCTGTTCTGCCGATACACGGTGTTCTGCCGCCCCTGCCCGACCCTAAGCTTGACACGCTGTTAAGCGTGCTTGACCTTATCAGGATAGTGGCATTTCTTTCGAGACCGCTGCGCAAGGCACAGCGCTTTTACAACACGAACGGTTTTAAATATGTGGTATTTGCCACGTTCATGACAGTCATAACAGGCGGCGTGCTGATACACTATGCTGAGGGCATGGAGTTCGGTGACGGTATATGGTGGGCATTCGTCACGGCGACCACTGTGGGCTACGGAGATATCTCCCCAAACACACTGTACGGCAGACTGATAGCTATGGTGCTTATGCTGGTGGGTATAGGGCTGATAGGTTCGCTGACCAGTACGCTGACCTCTTTCTTCCTGACAAAGCAGAACAAGAAGCCTGCCGATGCCGTGCTTGACGCTGTCAGAAGCGAACTTGACAGATTCGATGAACTGTCCGCTGCTGAGGTGGAACAGCTTTGCGGGGTGCTGACAGCCCTGAAAAGCAAGCGTCCGAAACAGTGAAACTTGGAAAGTCTGCCCGAAGGTGGTATAATAAATTACCGCCGATATATAAAGGAGTCGGATATGACACTATCTTACAGTTATTTACAGCTGCTTTCATCTCAGCAGGAAGAAAAAATATCTGCCGAGGAGATAAAAATGATAGAAAAGAAAAACGGCGACAAGGCAATGAAGATCTGTTTCCCTGTTTTTTCTGCCATACTGCTGACAGCAAGTGTATATACGATCATCATTGAAAAGGAGTTCCCGCTGTTCTATCTTCTGGTGCTGGCATTTCTTGGTCTGCCGATGACCATCGCTATGCACAAGCCAAAAGAATGGTGCAGCTGCTACGGAACTGTCGTTGATAAGACTGTGCGCTGCGCTAAGCTTTCGGGAAAAAGCACGGCATATCTTCCTTATGACAAAACGGTGGAAACGGGCACGTTCAAACACAGGTATACGTTATTTGAGACCGTCGGGGATTATTACTATTGTACTGTGGAGATAAACGGTGAGATATATGAAAATGTATGCTGTCGGGAAAAGGATTTTCCGTGCATTGATATCGGAGACAAAATAATCATCGTTAACGATGACACTTACAATTGCCCGGTCGTATTTAAGTGCTTGACCAAAACAAAATAACAGGAGGGCATTAAATGGAAACAGTAAACGGCGAATGGATAATGAAGGGGCTTCGGCTGAATGACCCCAAAAGGATAAAAAGCTGCGGCGAACTTGTCACAAGGATAAAGGAAACAGGCTTTATGCCGCTGTTCTCGGGCAGCGTTGAAGGCTTTTCCGCCGAGGAGAACGTGGCACCGAATTACTGGTGGTCAGGCAGCCGTGAGTACGACCCGTGGGAATGGCGTGAGGTCATCGCAGCGGGTCATGAAGTGGCTTACGGCAAGTTTTTCGGGGGCAGGGCAGGTTTCATCAGCGCTGAATGGCTGCCGTACTTTGCAAATTTCAGGCGTGGCGGCTATGACTTTGATGCAAGGT
>CAMNMO010000127.1 GCA_946544695.1 uncultured Ruminococcus sp.
GCATGGGGGAATACACAAAAATACAGCTGTGTTTTGTCAAAATTGATTTCCGTGTTCGGTATTGGCTTCCGGGTCTTAATTTATCAATTACAGGATCTGCTGTTGTTGACAAAATCGCCAAAATGTGATATAATTACAGAATACCCGAGGAAAGTGAGTTGAATCATAATGGTAAACGATACAGCAAGGAAGCTGCTCTGCCAGCAGTTCGTGACAAACAACACGATCGACCCCAAGTTCTACGACAGATACAGCGTTAAAAGAGGACTGCGAAATGCCGATGGTACAGGCGTTACAGCAGGACTGACCAATATATGTAACGTTCACGGATATGTGGTAAATGAAGGCGAAAAAATGCCGATCGAAGGTCAGCTGATCTACCGTGGCTACAATATAAATGATCTGGTAGGCAATGCAGTCAAGGAGAACCGCTTCGGTTTTGAGGAGATAGTGTATCTGCTGCTGCTGGGTGAACTGCCCAACAAAGAGGAACTCGCAGCTTTCAAGATGATGATAGCCGAGAACCGTGAACTGCCCCAGGATTTCTTCTCGGACATGATACTTAAAGCACCCTCGAAGGACATCATGAATAAGATGTCACGTTCGATACTGGCGCTTTATTCTTATGATGACAACCCCGAAAACCGTTCACCGGAATATGAGATGGCAACTGCGATATCCATAATATCCAAGCTGCCTTACATAATGACACTGGCTTATCAGGTGAAGAAGAGAACATTCGATAACCAGACGATGTTCCTCCACCCGCTTGACCCCAACCACAACACCGCTGAAATGATACTGGCAGCGATACGTCCTGACAGAAAGTTCACCGATGATGAGGCTAAGCTGCTTGACCTGCTGATGATGCTGCATGCTGAACACGGCGGCGGAAACAACTCCACCTTTGCATGCCGTGTGCTGACTTCTTCAGGCACTGACCCGTATTCTGCTTATTCGGCAGCTATCGGTTCACTGAAGGGACCAAAGCACGGCGGCGCCAACATAAAGGTTTCCGCAATGCAGGAATGCATTAAGGAACATGTTTCCAACTGGGACGATGAGAGCGAGGTAGCTGATTTCCTGACAAAGATACTCAAAAAGGAAGCATTTGACAAGACAGGACTCATCTACGGTATGGGACATGCAGTTTACACACTGTCAGACCCGAGGGCTGTCATACTCAAGGCAAATGCAAAGCGCATGGCTGAGGGCACAGAGTTTGAGAAGGAGTACAGACTGCTGGAGACCATCGAGCGGCTGACACCCGAGCTGTTCCTGAAAATAAAGGGCAGCGACAAGGCTATGTGTGCAAATGTGGATATGTATTCTGGCTTCGTTTACAGAATGTTGGGCGTGCCGCAGGATCTGTTCACACCCATGTTCGCAGTATCGAGAATGCCCGGCTGGTGTGCACACCGTTTCGAGGAACTTGTTACAGGCAAGCGTATCATAAGACCCGCTTACAAGGCAGTTTCCAAGGAAAGAACTTACACACCCATAGATGAAAGATGATATGAAATAACAAAGCGCAGTACCCTAATATTAAACGGCAGATATATTCTGACATTTCCCGCTCGCAGCTGCAAGCGGGAAATATCGAAGATCTGATGTTGTTTACTATAATAGGGTGCTGCGCTTTTTGCTGTTCAGTTTCTGGCAGAACTGCGAAACACAAGTGCTGCAAGGAATGAGAATATCATGGCTGCTGCGATGCCGCCCGCACCCGCAGTCAGTCCGCCTGTGAAAATACCAAGCAGTCCCCTTGATTCTACCTCACGGCGCACGCCCTCTGCCATAAGTGCGCCAAAACCCGTCAGCGGCACTGATGCACCGCAGCCTGCAAAGTCTTTCAGCTTGCCGTAGATCCCCAGTCCGCCAAGCACCACACCTGTCACCACATAGGCTGTCAGTATGCGGGCAGGGGTAAGCTTTGTAAAATCTATCAGCAGCTGCCCTGCTGCGCAGAGAAGTCCGCCGACTAAAAATGCATACAGATATATCATTACGATCACTCCTTATCGCTTGAAAGCCACACCAGATGGCTGACTGACGGTATGCTTTCACCCTGCTGGCTGACTGTCGGGGAAAGCAGTGCACCTGTGGCTGCAAACAAAATGTTTTTCAGCCTGCCCTGCCTGAGTTCGGGGATAAAATAGCCGCACAGCATGCTTGCTGCACAGCCGCAGCCGCTTCCGCCCGCATGGACGTCCTGCTTGTCGCTGTCATATATCATCAGTCCGCAGTCAAGGTGGGTGCTGCGCAGGTCAAGTCCCTCGTTATCGCCAAGCTGCCATAAAAGCCTGCTGCCTACTTTTCCCAGATCACCTGTGACGATGTGGTCGAAATCGGCAGGCGAAAGCTTTGTGTCCTCAAAAAAGTCACGTATGGTGGAATAGGCTGCGGGCGCCATAGCCGCACCCATGTTGTTGGCATCGGTGACGCCCATGTCAACTATCCTGCCTATCGTAGCACCACGGACGTAGGGCGGTCCGCCCTCGGCGGAAACAGCCAGCGCTCCTCCCGCTGTGGCAGTCCACTGTGAGGTGGGCGGACGCTGACCGCCGTAGTTGAGAGGCATGCGGTACTGCCTTTCAGCGGTGCAGAAATGCGATGAGCTAACTGCCATAGCACGCCCTGCAAATCCGCCCGCTGTAAGCATGGACGCAAGCAGCAGTCCCTCCGACATGGTCGAACAGGCTGAATAGATACCGATAAACGGCAGGTGGTAGTCCCTGAGTCCGTAGGTGGTGCCGACACACTGGTCAAGCAGGTCGCCGCCGATGAGTACATCAATATCGTCCTCCTTCAAGTCCGCTTTTTCAAGGGCTATTCGCACAGCCTGCTTTTGCAGCTGACTCTCACCCTGCTCGAAAGTCTCAGCGGTGAAATATGGGTCGTCGTTGATCTTGTCAAAACGATCACCGTAAGGACCTTCGTGTTCTTTTTTGCCGCCCACTGCCGCCGATGTGATGATCGACGGCGGGTGCGGAAATATAGTTGTGGCTTTGTGCATGTTATCATCTCCGTTTTGTTTTTATTTTGCGCCGAGAAATATTAATTATTCGTGTGTTGCATTTTTTTGTGTTGTATGATATAATCAATAAGATAGAGTAAGATCATCACACTTCGGCGGACCTCAGATAACAGATACGGTCCCGAAAAAAGAGAGAGAGATTCAATAAGGAGACACAATGAAACAGTTTTTAAACGATGTACGCAGACCCGATGCTGACATTTCCATGCGCACTAAGGTGATCGTCAGCGTTATCATAGCTGCCGCAGGCGCCTTGCTGGGCATTTTACAGAAATGGCTCGATTCGCAGAGTGTCAACGAACTGCCGTCACTGCTGCAAACGATTGACATCACAAATTATTTCGGAAGATCTTCTTTCTGGATATTTGCATCAGCTGTGATCGCAGCATGGTCATCATCACCTGTAAGGGCAGGGATAAATGTATTTTTGTTCCTGATGGGCATGGTAGGCAGCTATTACCTGTACTGCTCTGTATTCTCGGGATTTCTGCCTGTTTCCTACATGATGATATGGGCAGCGATTGCAGTCATATCACCGCTGCCTGCGTTTTTCTGCTGGTATGCAAGGGGCAAAGGCAAATTCGCTGTGACGATATCAGCGGGGATACTTGGAGTTCTGCTGGCACAGGCAGTGATATTGACACAAGGCATTTATGTGACACATCTGCTTGATGTGATGACCTTTGCAGCCGCACTTATAGTTTTCCGCAGAAAACTCAAAGAGACCCTGATAGAAGCAGGGGCAGCTGTGGTCATAGCTGTGTTGTATCAGCTGGTTATCCCCTACTGGGGCTAGATGGATATTTTTAGTATGATGTAATTATCGTTTGCGATCAGATAAAGGAGAAAAAATATGTTCAGATTAATAAAACAAGAAGGCACTGCACGACGTGGCGAATTCACCACCGTGCACGGCACCATACAGACACCCGTTTTCATGAACGTGGGCACTGCTGCTGCAATAAAAGGCGGCATTTCTTCCATTGACCTGAAAAACGAGCTGAAAACTCAGGTGGAACTCTGCAATACCTATCATCTGCATGTTAGACCCGGTGACGAAGTTGTCTACAAAATGGGCGGACTGCACAAGTTCATGAACTGGGACAAGCCCATACTCACCGACAGCGGCGGATTCCAGGTGTTCTCACTTGCTAAGCTGAGGCGCATCAAGGAGGAGGGCGTGTACTTCAACAGCCATGTTGACGGCAGAAAGATATTCATGGGACCCGAGGAAAGCATGCAGATACAGTCGCATCTGGCATCTACCATTGCGATGGCTTTCGATGAATGCGTTGAAAATCCCGCTGAGTACAACTACTCAAAGAGGTCTTGCGAAAGGACCACACGCTGGCTGAAACGCTGCATAGACGAGATGAAAAGACTCAATTCACTCGATGAGACGATAAACAAGGACCAGATGCTTTTCGCCATAAATCAGGGCTGCACCTTCGATGACCTGCGAATAGAACACATGAAAGTCATACGTGAGGAAGAATACTGCGCTGGCTTTGCGATAGGAGGACTGGCAGTGGGCGAACCCACAGATGTGATGTATCACGTTATCGAACAGGTAGAACCTTATATGCCAAAGGACAAGCCCAGATACCTGATGGGTGTCGGCACACCTTCCAACATAATAGAAGCTGTCGCAAGGGGCATTGATTTCTTTGACTGCGTAATGCCCAGCCGCAACGCAAGGCACGGCACAATGTTCACCTGGAACGGTATAGTACATATCGCAAACAAGCGCTTTGAGACGGACGCACGCCCTGTTGACCCGCTGTGCGACTGCCCTTGCTGCCGCAATTTCAGCAGGGCTTATGTGAGACACCTGTTCAAAGCTGATGAACAGCTGGGAGGCAGGCTGGCTGTTATGCACAACCTGTATTTCTACAATACCCTCACCGAGAAGATCCGTGAGGCGCTTGACGAGGACAGGTTCGGGAAGTTCAGGATAGAATATTCTGCCAGACTCGCACAGCCGCTTCCCGCAGAACTCTGATAAACGTATCTGACTAAAAAAACAGCATCATGCCCCTGAGTATCTAAAGCACTCAGGGGCGATTTGTATTGTTGACCTATGGTTATCTTTTATATGACAGCTTTGTGAAATGTGGCAGACATTAGTTGACAAAACGGTTACAATGCGTTATAATTAAAAAGGTATGTTATTGCGTTTTTTTGACCACGAGGAGTGATACAATGAAAATAAACGGACGTTCAGTTGTCGGTGCAAGCGCTATTTTACTGACTCTCGGCATACTGTCGGCAATAGCGGCAGGCAGCATCGGTACAGGTAACGAAATAGTTACAAAAGTAACGAACAAGGACGTTTCAAAATATACAGCAGCACAGCTGAATGCTGATATGGGACTTGGTCTCGATGCGGGCGACAGCTTTGATGCGGCTGCCGCAAAAACTGCAAAGGACAGAGGTTTCGGCACGGTAAAGGTGACGGGCGACTGGAGCGGTCATATTTCTGCGGACGGCAGCAGCACAGTCGATGCTGACTGGCTGGCAGGTATAAAAACCACTGTGGACGCTGCTGCGGCGCAGGACATGTACATTGTACTTGAACTGGACGGCGAAACAGATGACAACACCGCTGTATGGCAGCAGATAGCCGAAAGCTTTGCTAAGTATGACAGGAAGCTGATATTCGCAGGTGACTTCACTGCGGATACCACTGCTGATAAAACAGATGCTAAAAAGCCTGCCAATGCGGTCAAGGCGATAAGAGGGGTCAAGGGCAATGCTGACAGAGTACTGCTGGTAGATGCGGCTGACTGGTACAGCACCGAGACCGATAATTATATGATGGTGGCAGTAAGCGGCGAAAGCTTTGCCATCAGCGGCGATGTGTTCACTGAGGAGGACGGCAGCAGCATCAGGGAACAGTTCGGCAAGGCTGAACTTGACTGGGCAGATGCAGGTATCCCCGTGGTGGTGGACGGTGCGGCTGAAAGCAGCTTTGCTAAGGCTGAGGAGAACACCAAGTGGGCTGAAAGCTTTGGTCTTTCGGCTAAGAAACTGGGCGTGCCCGTGCTGTTTGACACCATAGGCGGCAAGGAAGACAAGGCGGCTGCAAAGCTGCTGGACATATACAAAAAAACTTCCACAACAGGCACAGTGCTGGAACACTTCGATGCGGAGGAAGGCACTAAGGTGCTGAACAGCGGATATGCAGATCTCAAGGCAGGGGAAGACGGAAAGTATTCCTGCACGCTGACACTTGATGAGATGACAGGCGATGCCGATGCCGACAGCGTTACTGCTGTGAGATTCACAGGCAGCTGCGGATTCAGTGCGGGCGATGCTTACGGCAAGGACGTCATCAAAAATGTGCTTACCGTCGATGAGATAGGCGACAGCATCATAATAACATCTGAAAGCGCAGGGGGCAGGATAAAGTATGAAGTGCTTGGTACCGACCACGCACTTGAACCCGATACCAAATACCTCCAGTTCACAGCGCCGGATGACAGCGGCAACTGCTATGCAAGGGCTGTGATGATGGTAAAGTATGAGGACATCGCTGATGTTGATGAAGTTAAGTTCACCTTTGACCTGAACGGACAGAAAGCAAGCGTCAAGTCCGAAAAGTATTACCGTGCCGTATCACAGCAGGGCAGCAAGCTTGAAGCCGACGAGGACTACGTTTTCGTGGCAGCAGTCATTTCAGGCGTGCCCGAAGACCAGATAACAGGGCTGACCATAAGCGATATTGAACTTGTGAAGAACTAAAAGCAACACCGTATAAGCGACCCGACAAGGAGGATAAGCTTGAAAAAATATACATTGATACTTGCGGGAATGCTGGCAGCAGCTGTGATGAGTGGCTGCGGCAGCGTCATTTCAAAAGACGACAGCATTGCCAGAGAAAGGATATCAAGGCAGTCGGAAAGAGAGTCTGAGAAAGTCTCGATGGTTGAGGAATCAAAACAGACTGAGGCTAAAATAGGTGATGTGACCGAGAAAACGACGGAAGCCACAAAAGTCACCACCAAGTCGCAGACCACCACTACCACCACAACGTCTGTAACAGGTGTGACGGCTAATGGTGATAACGTCATAGTTTTCACACTGTCGCCCGACAAGACTACCACAACTACAAAAGCGCAGACCACAACTGCGCCACAGACCACCACGACCACAAAGCAGTCATCGTCCACAAAAAAGCCTGCGAAAGCGACCTCGACCACTACAAAGGCTTCCAATGCGACAACGACGACCACGACAACTGCGGCAGCAACAGCCCAAAGCACCACAACCACCACAAAACAGACCACTGCGGCGACTACAACAACGACCAAAGCGACCACAGCAAAGTCTGAGACACAGACCACGACCACAACAACAGCTGCGACCACAACAACTACAACAACAACTACTACCACGACAGCAGCTACTTCGGAAACTGTGACTTCAAAGCCCGTAACTACGGAAAAGGCGACCGAGACTTCCGAGAAGGTGACCGAGAAAGCCACCGAAAGAAAGACCGAAAAGCCCGCAGAAAGTGCAGCACCTCAGACAAGCGAAGGACCTTCCGATAACGGCAGCACT
>CAMNMO010000128.1 GCA_946544695.1 uncultured Ruminococcus sp.
TCCCGCCTACGATGAAGTTGTGGAAGAACTCGGCGAACCCAGCGGAAAGTACGGCTTCGGGCTGTGCAGGGCATACTGGCGCATAGGTGAAAGGAAATATGCCGAATATGTTTTCATGGGCGATGCGCCGTTTCTGGAGATAAGGGAATACTGATAATAATATCTATATATAAAGGAGGACAAACAATGAACATGCAGAAGTTTACTGAGAAGTCCGTGCAGGCTATACAGGATGCACAGAATATTGCGGCGAGACAGTCGAATCAGGCGATTGGACAGGAGCACCTGATGAGTGCGCTCTGCCTTGATGACAACGGGCTGATACCTCAGCTGCTGACACAGATGAGTACAGATGTGAATGCATTCAGGGGGGCACTCGACAGGGCAGTCGATAAGATACCGAAGGTGACAGTCGGCGGACGTGCACAGGGACAGATATATATTTCAAGCGAGCTTGACCGTGCGCTGGCAGAAGCTGAAACTCTGGCAGGTCAGATGAAGGACGAGTTCGTTTCGGTGGAACACATCTTCCTCGGCATAATGGACTGCGCAAACAGTGAGATAGCAGAGATACTGCGCACCTTCGGCATAAACAAGACAGGCTTCCTCGCTGCGCTCAAACAGGTGAGGGGCAGTGCGAAGGTGACCAGCCAGAACCCCGAAGAGACCTATGATGTGCTGAAAAAGTACGGTCAGGAACTGGTGGGTCTGGCAAGGCAGAACAAGCTTGACCCCGTTATAGGCAGAGATGCCGAGATACGCAACGTTATCCGCATACTCTCCCGAAAGACCAAGAACAACCCCGTGCTGATAGGTGAACCCGGTGTCGGCAAGACCGCAGTTGCTGAGGGACTTGCACAGCGTATAGTCAGCGGTGACGTGCCCGACAGCTTAAAGGACAGGCAGATATTCTCGCTGGATATGGGTTCGCTGATAGCGGGCGCTAAATTCAGGGGCGAATTTGAGGAGCGTTTCAAGGCGGTAGTAGAGGAGATAAAGAAGTCTGAGGGACGCATAATACTCTTTATAGATGAGCTTCACACCATTGTGGGCGCAGGCAAGTCTGACGGCGCAATGGACGCAGGCAATCTGCTAAAGCCCATGCTTGCAAGGGGCGAGCTGCACTGCATAGGTGCCACCACCCTGAATGAGTACAGGCAGTTCATCGAGAAGGATAAGGCGCTTGAAAGAAGATTCCAGCCCGTTATGGTAGATGAACCGAGCGTTGAGGATACCATCTCGATACTGCGTGGTCTGAAAGAAAGATATGAGGTGTTCCACGGCGTCAAGATACAGGACCAGGCGCTCATCACCGCAGCTGTGCTTTCCGACAGATATATCACCGACAGGTTCCTGCCCGACAAGGCAATAGACCTTGTGGACGAAGCATGCGCACTGATACGCACCGAGATGGATTCCATGCCTACCGAACTCGATGACCTGCGCAGAAAGATACTCCAGCACGAGATCGAGGAGACTGTGCTCAAAAAGGAGAACGACAAGCTGGCGGAAGAACACCTTGCGGAAGTTCAGAAGGAGCTTGCAGACATGAGGGCGCAGTTCGATGAGATGCGTGCTAAGTGGGAAAATGAAAAGAACGCCATCGGCAAGGTCCAGAAGATACGTGAGGAGATCGACGATGTAAACGGTCAGATAAAGAAGGCTGAACGTGAATACGACCTTTCCAAGCTGGCTGAACTGAAATATGGCAGACTGGAAAATTTGCAGAAGGAGCTGGCTGAGGAGGAGAAAAAGGCTGAACAGTCCTCAAAGAGCAATACTCTGCTGAGAGACAAGGTCACCGATGACGAGATAGCCCGCATCATCTGCCGCTGGACAGGCATACCTGTTGCCAAGCTGATGGAGGGCGAGCGTGACAAGCTGCTGAGACTTGAAAGCATTCTCCACGAGAGGGTCATAGGTCAGAATGAAGCGGTGCAGAAGGTCAGCGAAGCCATACTCCGTTCGAGGGCAGGTATCGCTAATCCCAATCAGCCTATCGGTTCGTTCCTGTTTTTGGGACCTACGGGCGTCGGCAAGACAGAACTTGCAAAAACACTGGCACAGGCACTGTTCGATGATGAGAACAATATGGTCAGGATAGATATGTCGGAATACATGGAGAAGTTCAGCGTATCCCGCCTGATAGGAGCGCCTCCCGGATACGTGGGCTATGAGGAGGGCGGTCAGCTGACGGAAGCTGTGCGCAGAAAGCCTTACTCGGTGGTACTGCTTGATGAGGTCGAAAAGGCACACCCCGATGTTTTCAACATACTCCTGCAGGTGCTTGATGACGGTCGTGTCACCGATTCGCAGGGCAGGACGGTAGATTTCAAGAACACAGTCATCATACTGACCTCGAATCTCGGCTCGCCTTTCATTCTCGAAGGCATCGACGAGAAGACGGGCGATATCTCTGAGGACGCAAGGGAAAAGGTGAACGAACTGCTGAGAAGTCATTTCAGACCTGAGTTCCTCAACCGCCTTGATGAGATAGTTATGTACAAGCCGCTGCTCAAGAGCGAGATATACAGCATCTGCGGACTGATGCTGAAAAGCCTTGAAAAGCGCCTGACAGACAAGCGCCTAAAGCTGGAGATAACAGAGTCCGCAAAGGCTGCGATAGTCGATCAGGGTTACAACATGGCATTCGGCGCAAGGCCGCTGAGACGCTTTATCCAGAGCAATGTGGAGACATTGCTGGCTAAGGCTATAATACGTGATGACCCCGCAGCTGACAGCGTTATGAAGGTGGACTTTGACGGAAACAACTTCTCTGTTGAGACAGTCGCACCTGTGGTCATAGAATAAAGCTGTGACAAAACCAAAGCAAAACAATATCTCCCGCAAGCATAACGCCTGCGGGAGATATTCTGTTATATGGTGAAGTGGTATTACTCGATATCTGCGGTGTCGCTTGCTTTGATGGTGCTTGTGTAGAGTGCTGTCAGCGAAGCGCCTATAACTGTCACGGCTGCCATCAGCACGGGGTAGAAAACGCTTATCTCCAGCGGGTCGAACTTAAAGGGGATATCGCTGCTTGCACCCAGCATTCCGAAAACGGGTGTCATGATAAGCTTGGTCAGGGGCAGGCAGAGGATATTTGCAAGTATGCTTGCCATCACTGCACATATAATGAACCTCATGCTGTGGTGTGCCGAAACTGAGCGGTTCTTGAAACCGATGGCTTTCATCAGGGCTATCTCGCTCTTTTCTTTGGATATGAAGGACCTCTCCATAAGCACGCTTATGAGCAGTATGATTATCACGCTGATGATCAGCACCATGTACTTTACCATGTCAAGGGTGTCAGCGGAATTGGTGCATATATCCACGAACTCGCCTACGGTGTATACCCTGCCTGTATCCATGATATCCATGATCTTTTTTTGTCTTTCAAGGATAGTGCTGCGGTCGGGGTGGTCATCAAACGCTATGCCGCACTCCATGTGCTGATCCATTTCGGTGTAGTCCAGGTCCACGTCCTGATACAGCCTGCCTATCTTGCCTGCCTGCTGCATACTTACGAACTTTGCTGTTATCATGAGATCTTCCTGCTTGTCATTGAGGGTTATTTTCAGCTTGTCGCCTATGTCGGCGCCCAGCTGTTCGCACATAACTGTGCTGAGGGCTATCTCGTGAACGTTCTGAGGGGCGGTGCCTTCAACGTAGTCGTAATCTGCGGCATCGGTGTCCTTGTTGAGTATCATCTCCAGGTTCAGCTTCTTGTCACCGAACTCAACAGGCAGGAAGTATCCGCCCTCCAGTGTGATCTTTGCGGGCATACCGTTATCCGCAAGTTTTTTCTCCATTTCGGCAAGTCTGTCCTCGACCTTTACATTGCCTGTCTGTATATCCGATACGTCATCAAATCCCGGGTCGATGTACAGGTCGCATTCAAGACAGCCCAGCATACCTACCAGTCCGCCGTCACGGAGAGTGTTTGCTGTGGTGGCGAGCACCATTATGAGCACCATGCACAGGGAGAATATCACTGTCATCATGCCGTATGTCCTGGGCTGGCTGAGTACGTCGTTCAGCGGCAGGAAGCTGCCTGCGCCAAGCTTGCTTTTGCTCAGGCTTATTATGCCCTTTTTGTGGAAGCGTTCACCTGTCTGACCGCTGCGCACTGCATCTATGGGGGACATCTTCTTTATCCTGCCTGTGCAGCTCCAGCAGAATGCCATTATTATCAGCACCACTGCTGCCGAGCTTATTATGCTTATGGCGATGTTGTTGTCATTGCTCAGCACCATAGTCTTTGAAGAACTGAGCAGCAGAAGTCTGCCAAAGGGTATACTGCACATAAAGCCTATGACTGCACCTGTCAGCGCCAGACCCAGGTACTTTACCAGATACAGTGTTCTTACGGAAACATTTTTCAGTCCCACTGCCTTCATGACACCTATCTCACGGAACTCCTCTGTCATGGTCAGCCCTATGGTGAATCTCAGCACCGAGAATGCTACGAGTATGAGTGCTACACAGACTACCAGCATTACGGCTGCTATCATCATGTCAAGTATGTAAGACATCTCTATCAGTGATCTGTCGCCCGAGAAAAGTATGCTGCCGATATCTGCCACATCTTTCAGTAACTCCTCCTGATCGGTGGTGTTTATGTAATACAGCCCGATGTTCGGCGCAGCAGCTTCTTCGTTTTCCGACATACTCTTGTAATCGGCTTCGTTCACGATGATCCTGGGGTTGCCGACAAAGCTTGAACCCAGCAGTGCGTCCTTTGCAAGACCTGCATATTCAAATTCAAACACAGCGTCGTTTTTCACTATGGTCAGCTTATCGCCTTTCTCAAGATCGCCCTTGTCTGCCAGCGAGCCCGAGGAATAAAATTTGCCTTTCGGTATCTCGGTCAGCTTTTCGTCGTTCTCATCGAATATGTTCAGTTCAAGTCTGTCCACCGACTGAAATAATGAAAGCCGCAGGTCTTCATCAATGACATTGCCGTCGTGCAGAAGGTCATTGCCTTTCAGCAGTATGGCGTCTTCCTTTTTGTAGTCGGACACGTTTTTGCTGTTGTCAAGGATGTCCTCCACCTCTTGGGTGTCAAAGCCCGATATTATGAAATAATCGGTCAGCCCTGCCTTGTTCAGATAATTGTCCACGCCGCCTGCCACACTGACTATGTTGCTCACGCTGCTTGCTGCGAACATAGTTGAAAGTATGATAAACAGCAGCAGTATGCAGTTGATGGTCTTTTTGCGTTTCAGGTCTTTTTTCAGCATTGTTAAAAACATATTTGTTGCCTCACTTTCGCTTTGGTTGTTTTCCGTTCTTCTGTAACAGAGTATAGCATGGAATTTATTAAATAATCATTAAACACCCCAAACCCCGTGATACAGGGGAAAACTGCCTCGTCTGCCGTGAAAAAGCAGCCATATATAAAAATACCCCCGACACCTCAGCATCGGGGGTAAATACGCAAAAAGTGAAATTACTTCAGCTCAACAGTTGCGCCTGCAGCTTCCAGCTTAGCCTTGATCTCCTCAGCCTCAGCCTTAGGAGCAGCCTCCTTGATAGCCTTAGGAGCTTCCTCAACCAGAGCCTTAGCCTCCTTCAGACCCAGACCGGTGATCTCCTTAACAGCCTTGATAACGCCCATCTTAGCGTCGCCGAAGGATACCAGTACAACGTCGAAGTCAGTCTTCTCAGCCTCAGCTGCTGCGCCGCCTGCTGCGGGACCTGCTGCTGCTACAACTGCAGTTACACCGAATTCCTCCTGGATAGCGTCAACGAGCTCTTTCAGCTCAAGAACAGACATAGTCTTGATCTCTTCTACAAAATTCATAATCTTCTCAGAAGCCATGATTAAAATCTCCTTTATAATATAGTTTAGTTTTAGCGGGACATTCCGATCACGCCGCCCGCCTGTGCGTCATGCAGCTATTAAGCTGCGTCGCCGCCTTCCTTGTCCACCAGGGCCTGGAGGGTAGCAGCAAGCTTCTGCATGGGGCCCTGCAGGGAGCCGACCAGCATAGCAAGCAGAGTATCTCTCGAAGGTATCTTCGACAGTGCAGTAACGCCTGCCTCATCATAAACCTCAGAACCGATGTAACCTGCTTTCAGCTTGAACTTTTCGTTATCAGTGTCCTCAACGAACTTACCCAGTATTCTTGCGGGTGCAGTCTGGTCGTCGTTGGAAATTGCGATAGCAGTTGTGCCCTCGAGCACGCCTGTGATATCATCGAGGCCTGCGTTCTTGAATGCGAATCTCAGCAATGTGTTCTTCTCTACGAAGTACTTGATGCCTGCCTCTCTCATTTCCTTTCTGAGCTTGGTGTCCTCCTCAACGGTGATACCCTCGTAGCTTACCAGAACGCCTGCTGCGGAGTTCTTGATCAGCTCGGTCAGCTCATTGACTCTTTCCTGCTTGGCAAGTAAAGTCTTCTCACTTGGCATTTTTGTATTTCACCTCTTTGCAGTTTTCTCGCAAAGCGTAATCTAAAAAAAGATCCCCTTTATCCAAAGACAGGATAAAAGAGACACAAAGTCATTATGACGTTGCTTTCTTTTCCTCGGTCGGGCTTACCTTTGTGCCGACTGTCTTTAGAATACGAATGCTTATATATTATACCAGACCCCATGACATTTGTCAAGGGGTCTGAATTTTTTTCTGTAAACTTTTTATGAACGCTCTCGTTCCGCACATTTTCGCATTATAAATATAGTACCATTCAAGCGGGAACATCACGGGCTGTCACCACCACAGCCCGTGTTCCACAGTACGGCAAAGGTTTTCACGCTCTCACCCGCTACTCACCCGACCGCCCTTTATGCAGATACTGCCGCACGGAATTTCAGGCAGATCTTGTCAGTGATAAGTGCGATGAACTCGCTGTTTGTGGGCTTGCCCTTGCCTGTATTTATGGTGTAGCCGAAAAAGCTGTTGAGTGTGTCGATGTCACCTCTGTCCCATGCTATCTCGATGGCGTGGCGGATAGCCCTTTCTACCCTTGAAGGTGTTGTGGCAAACTTCTTGGCAACAGCGGGGTACAGCAGCTTTGTCACACTTTCGAGCATCTCCTTGTCATTCACCGAGCAGATTATCGCTTCACGCAGGTAATGGTACCCTTTGATGTGTGCGGGCACGCCTATGCGGTGTATCATGTCGGTCACGATTATCTCAAGGTTTGCGGGACTCTGCTTCATTCTCGTAAGGGTCGTCTCGGCGGAGATGTCGGTATCTATGTCAAGCATCGCCTTGATGCGTTCGCCCAGCACTTTTACATCGAAAGGCTTCAGCATGAAGTATGATGCCCCTGCATTCATCACCTGTGTCTCGATGAAGCTGTTCTCGTAGGGGCTTGTAACGATGAACAGCGGCTTTTTATCCAGCTTGTCAGACTTGCGTATCAGTTCGATCGCATCAAGTCCCGGCATTACAGCGTCAACTATCACCACATCGGGCAGTTCGTTTTTCACTGCATCGTATATCACCATTCCGTCCTTCTGACGGGTTATCACAAAAAATCCCGAGCTCCTCAGTGTTGCTGCGCAGAATACACCGTACTGTGCCGAATCATCGCCTATAAGAATCTTGATCTTGTTGTTCATAATGTAATTCCT
>CAMNMO010000129.1 GCA_946544695.1 uncultured Ruminococcus sp.
TTCGATCCTTGGTGCCCCTGTTTGTCCTGTAAACTTTTGTTTGCAGGACTTTTTTATTGTATATAATTTAGCCGATCGGCGGTGTCTTACCGCTTGGTCGGCTTTTTTATTTTCAAATTTTTTTTCAGAAATGTTTTAACCTTTCATATCGTTCGACCCACTAATAAACAGAAAGGGAGAAAATTTTGAAAAAGCTTTAACCTTTTCAAGATATCTTCCCTCTAACAGACAGAGGAAGGAAAAATCGGTGAAAAAAATTTTCACAAATGTTTTAACCTTTTCAAGTCTTGTTCCCTCTAACAAACAGAGGAAGGAAAAGTTCCTCGAAAAAAATTAAGGAGTGTTTTTTATGAAAAAAATCATCAAGTTCACCGTCATTGAAGCAGTGCTGGAACTGCTGGCAGTCATCGCACTTGCGGTCTTTGGGCGTATCTACTATGGCAAAATGGGATTTTATCCTGATGCAAGACACCTGATCGACTCGATAAGGCGTCCCGATCACTATGCGCATGTATCCGAAGCTATAATGTTTATCGATGAGTCTTTCATTTTCACAGTCTCGATGATAGTATTTGTATTAAAAATACTGGCAGCACAGATCCTCATGATCGAAGAATCAATTTGCAGGGCAGTTTTCTCATTCTTGTCTGATGCAGTTTTCGTTGCTTCTTCTGTTCTGATAATGTTGGTATATGATGAGAAAATATCACTCAATAGAGATATGTTAGTATTCATAATGATCGCTTCCATCATACTCACTATCATCACTTTCATACACACAAGTTCTGCACTGCTGCCCATTTCGCACGGCATACAGATGCTTGTTGAATTCGTTGGCGTACCCCTTATACTGACCCTCACACAGTACAGTCTCAAGACCGTTCTTGGCTGGATCGCTGTTGCAGTTATCGGCGTGATCGTGGCTTACGGTTTCCTTACTTCCAAAAGTTCGGGCGTTCCTTCTGCCGTATCGGAAAAAATGGCTGATTTGCACAAGATAGGCAGTCTCAGGGACAGGATCAATCTTGAAAATAATAATATCATCGACCGCACATCACGTTTAAACAGGGGCTGCTTCGGTGCAACCAAATCGGGCGTAAGGTCTGCAAACATTGATTCACGCAATACTATCTCGATCTTGAACAAGCAGATAGACGACATCATAAAAAAATATGATAAATAAGACAGGTTCAAACAAATTACAGGAGGATATCATCATGAAAAAAAATCACTTTATCACCGTTATGGCTATCGTTATGGCAGCAGCAGCTTTTTCGGGCTGCGGCGACAGCAGGGAGAATTCCCGTGAAGAAAAGACCACCGCTGTTAAAAACAGCAGTGTTGTAAGCGTACATAACGAGAAAACCGAAGAAACTGCCGACAGCAGCAAAGGTCTATCAGATCTTGTCGATGAAATTGAAATAGGCGTTGAACTGCCTTCAGGTACTCCCACCGAGACGGGAGAGTGCGGAGAAGATGGATATAATGTTATTTATGAGTTGTACGATAACAACACGGTAGTTATTAAAGGCAGCGGCAGAATGAAGGATTACAGCCATGTTGAAACACTCAGGTTTTCACCGCTGCACGGCAATATCAAAATCAGAAAAGCTATCATCCTTCCGGGGGTAACAAGTGTAGGTTCGGCTTTTTTTGCGGATACAAGTGTGGATGAGGTCTATCTTCCCGATGGCATAACAGATATATATCAGGCGTTTATTTCTTGCAACTGTCTCAAAAAAGTTGAGATCCCCGATTCTGTTACCACCATCGGTGAAAGCGCATTCAGCGGGTGCAGTCATCTGACCGAACTGACTATCCCCGACAGCGTGACGACCATTGAAGACTACGCATTCTCACATTGCTATAAGCTTACAGAACTTACCATTCCCGATAGTGTCACAGAGATAGGTGAGGACGTGTTTACTGATTGTGATGCGCTGACAGTGTACAGCAGTGTTGAATCACCCGCCTATAAAGCTGCTAAGGACTGCCATGTAAAATTCGATGACGGCACACATAACGAAGATCTGTAAACTGAGGTGATATCTTCATGGAGTGGGAGATAGGTTATGTAGAGATCGAACTTGACGAACTGCTTGAAAAAGTGTATACTTATATGGCAGATCATGGAATGTTAGATGAATTGATCGAAAAATATGGGGGAGTAATATATGAGTGAAATAAATACAGAAGAACTGGTCCGACAGGCTAAAAACGGTGATAAAGCGGCATTTGATGCACTGTATCGTGAGTACAGCGAACAGCTTACCAAATATGTTATGAAGATGGGTCTGAATGAATATGATGCGCAGGACATAGTTTCCGACACATTTATGACAGCGATGAAGTCAATAGGTCAGCTTAATGAGGATAAGTATTTCAGTACATGGCTGCATGCTATCGCAAAGAATAAGGTGAACGAGATGCGTAAGAAGTCATCGAAGCATCAGCGTGTCGGGATAAGCAATGCTGACCCCGATGATGATACCGACTCAGATGCTGCGATAGAACGTGCTTATGAGAATGCCTATGGTGATACTGTCATGCTGCCCGAGAATTATGCCGAAAATGAGGAGATCAAACAGATGATCGCCGAACAGATAAACACCCTCAGCGATGCGCATAAGGAAACGCTGTTCCTGTTTTATTACGGAAATAAAAGTGCAGCCGAGATAGCCGAGATAACAGGCACCAACGAAAACAACGTCAAGGCAAGGCTTTTTCATGCAAGAAAAAACCTGAAAGCCAAGCTGGAAAAATTACAGAAGCAGGGCGTGGTGCTTTGTGCTGTTCCGTTCATCAAGCTTGTTCCGGACTATTCTCATCTGATGAAGGTCGGCAAAGCCGCCGAAGCAGGTGCAGCCGCTTCAACAGCCGCAGGTGCCGCAAAAGCAGCAACGGCAGGCATAGGTCTGAAGGCAGTCGCTGTTGCAGCAGCTGCGGTGATAACAGTGGGTATAGGCGCTGTGGTGCTGCCTGATCTGCTTAACGATAAGCAGGAAGATGACAAGGGCAGACAGGCAGCAGTCGTTATTGATGACAGCAAGGAAAAGCCCGAACGTGAATATTATAAGATGCATATAGAAGACCCCGATCATCATGATGAATATATGGAGTCTGTCAGTCAGGAATGTTTATGTGAATACGATTTCATAAAGGCTTATACTCTTGAATCAAATGAAGCAGTAGAAGATGAAGAATATTCGGAGATAAGCAGCTTTGATCAGCCGTCAGATTACAATGCCTTTGACAACGGATATGCGTATTTATTCAGAAAATGGAGATATGACACAGAAGACGATCATGAGACCATAGCATTCTTCAAAACAGAGGACGGCGTAAACTGGTCACCCATACCGCTTGATGGTTTCTCGGTAAAAAGTTCTGAGTTGAATACATCATCGCCCACGGCCTACAAAGCCGATGAATACTATGTTACACTTAAAGGCAAGCTGAAAAGTGAAGATCCGTCAGATGAGTTTGGTTCCCGTCTGTTTGGCTTAGACAGCGGTGCGGGAATATATATGCAGTATGACAGTTCTGATGCCGACTCTTACAGAATGGACATAACAGGACTTACATGGGCTGCTGTCATTCCCGATGAAGACCATAACATCAGGCTTATCGAACATGACGGTACTGCTCCCGAGGATAACTTCCTCTACGGATTGCAGCTGAATGACGGCACTGTATATGACGGAAGCTATGAGGTGGAGATAGAGGATCAGGGACCATTGCCCAAAACGGGGACAGGAGAAACTGCGACTAGTTTGAGAAGTGATATGACGGACGAGGAGTATGACGCCTACATAGAGGAGAGAAAGGCGTTGGAGAAGGAAAAGCAGAAAGAAATAAATGAAAATTACGAAGCACATAAAAATGACCTGCCGTTGAAGGTGTACCGCAAGTCTGACGGAGAACTTATATATGAAGGTCCCATCAGTCTCGACCCAGAAACGTTGAGACCTGCCACCGCCCCTGCTGATGCAGCGGAAGGCAGTGAGACTTTCATACCCGCAGGCATGCCCGACCTTGATGTTGAGATAATAAACGATAGGGAACCCGAACCTGTGGAGACAGTGCACACCCTGCCCGATCACTGGCGTGAAAATATGAGGGGATATGTTCAGGATAACATAGCTGATAGTGACTGGCTTAGTGTGTCATTATTCAATGTGGGCGACAGCGTGGTCATGGACCTTACTTATAATGCAGGTGAGGCACAGCAGATAAGTCAGTACATATCTTCAAGCCCGAAGGCTGATGTTATATTGCTTGATAAAAACGACGGTCATTCCGAATGCAGCGTGATACCCCTTAACGAATTACATGAGATGTCCACATCAAGAATGTATTTTGCAGCTAAGGACGGATCTGCTGTCTACATGGTGCACAATGCTTATTCCGGAATGGCAGTCCTGCAAAACTACATATACAGCTTCGGCAGCGACCTTTCGGGATTTGGTGATATTTCTGACAGCACCCTTCAGCAGATGGCAGCAGGCGGCTATACAAACGGCATCGTAAACCCTGAAGACGGTACATTTGAAAAGTATTATTCCGATGAACGTGGTTTTGATAGGATAACTAACGTAAAAACTCAGTACCTGTCATCAAAGGCAGAACTGCTTGAGTTCATAGATACAGCAGACCTTAACGACTTCTTACAATAGTTCGCAGAAAAAAATAATTGAAATAGACCCGACAATGTGATATACTATGAACATAGCAAAACAACAGACGACAAAAAGGAGAGATAAGTATGAAGATAACATCTGCGGAAGCTGCAAAGCTGCTGAGAGGGCTGAATGACGAATACAACACCATATCCGCTGAAGAGCGCAACTCAAAGGAGTTCAACGCAGCAGTGGGTGAAGATGCAGAAGAACTCCGACCCGATTATGACTACACCGAAACACAGCAGAAGCTTGACGAACTGAACACAAAGATCAGGAAGCTGAAGCACACCATAAACGTGTTCAACACCGTTACCGAGATACCGGGCTTTGGCATGACCATCGACCAGGCACTTATCTACATACCCCAGCTTGGCAGCAAGAGAAGCAAGCTGTATTCCATGATGAATGTGCTGCCCAAGCGCCGCTGCCCCAGCAGCTACAACAACATAATCGACTACACCTACACAAACTACGATGTAAAGCAGGCTAAGGCAGACTACAACAAGGTCAGCGATGAACTGGCAAGGTTACAGACTGCCCTCGACCTTGTGAACAGCACAGCTACTATGGAAGTGGAACTGTAAAAATTCTTGTATAATGAAGAAATACTGAGTTGATGTTATCCTCCCCCGCCGTAGGGGGAAGGATAACGCCGACCGTATACTGTTATTCCCGTTGCCTCCTGTTTTGAATTTATTTAAAGTCTGACTGAAAGAGAGTCGCTGTTCAATGATGATGACTGGGATTTCCGTTATAAGCTTTTTTATTATTCAATGTTCAAGGTACTGAAGGAGTATTTTTTACGGCGCAGGAAAGGCATAAAAGCTTTTGCCGCAGAAGCACGGTCATAAACGGCACTCCCGTCTGATGATATCAGGCGGGAGTTTTTTTGCAAAAATGCACCGACCTGCCCATATAGGGCAGGTCGGCAATGCTGTATAAGATGGGTTTAGGATAATGCTTTATCAAGCAGGGTTGTCCTGCAATGCAGCGTAGCCCTCCTCGCCTGTGCGCACCTTGATGACGTTCTCGATATCGTAGACGAATATCTTGCCGTCACCGATGTGACCTGTGTAAAGTGCAGCCTTTGCAGTCTCGATAACATCACGGGGACTTACCTTGCATACAACGACCTCTACCTTTACCTTAGGCACAAGGGACGCTTCTATCACGGCGCCACGATAATATTCGGGCTGACCCTTCTGCATGCCGCAGCCGAGAACGTTAGTTACCGTCACACCCGTAACGTCGATGTTTTCAAGGGCATCGACCAGTGTGTTGAGTTTCTGCTGATTGCAGACTATAACTATCTTGGTGATCTTGCTGCCGTCAGTGGTATAGCTTTCGACCTCGATCGCCTTTTCAACAGGTACCTTAGGCTGTACGCTGTGTTTTATCTTTGATACGCTCTTTGCATCGTCCTTAGTGTAGGAAAGTGCAGCCTGTGCCATTGTGGGTGCAAAGTCAGCATAAGATGATACCAGACCATGTTCGGTTATATCCAGACCGATTATCTCTTCCTGCTCGGAAGCCCTCAGACCAATGGTGTGCTTGATCACTTCAAATATCACGAACATAGTTCCTGCCACCCAGACCATGACCGCACCTGCGCCCAGTGCCTGTATGCCCAGCAGATGAACTCCGCCGCCTGTGAACAGACCCTTCTCACCGATGGTGCCGTCAGAGAACAGACCAACTGCAATGGTTCCCCACAGACCGTTGCAAAGGTGAACGCCGCATGCGCCCACAGGGTCATCGACCTTCAGCTTTGCGTCGATGAATTCAACAGCGACTACCACAAGTATGCCCGAAACTGCGCCGATGATAGCTGCGGATACGGGTGATACGGTATCGCAGCCTGCTGTGATGGCTACCAGACCTGCCAGTGAAGCGTTGAGTGTCATGGAGACATCGGGCTTTTTGTACTTTATCCAGGTGAAGATCATAGTAACTATGGTAGCGACTGCTGCTGCAAGGTTGGTCGTTGTGAATACCTTGCTTGCCAGTGAGATGTTGTCGCCTTCCATTGAAACGGTAGAAGCACCGTTGAAACCGAACCAGCAGAACCAGAGAATGAAGCAGCCCAGCGCACCGATAGTCAGGTTGTGTCCGGGGATAGCCTTAGGCTTGCCGTTCTTGTCATACTTGCCTATACGGGGACCCAGTATCGAAGCACCCACGAAGGCAGCCACGCCGCCTGCCATGTGCACGCAGGTCGAACCCGCAAAATCATGGAATCCCAGGTCAGCCAGCCAGCCGCCGCCCCATATCCAGTGTGCCTCGATGGGGTAAACTATCAGGCTGATGCAAGCCGAATAGACGCAGTAAGAGATGAACTTTGTTCTTTCAGCCATTGCGCCCGAAACGATGGTAGCTGCGGTCGCACAGAAAACTGTCTGGAAGATGAAGTATGCGAAAAATGGTACGCCGTCGGGTGAAACGGAAGCGTAGGTCTCATCGGCAATGCCCTGATAAGCGCCGATTAATTTGCCTGTGCCGAACATTATGCCAAAGCCGAACAGCCAGAACAGCGGTGTGCCGATACAGAAATCCATCAGGTTTTTCATGATTATGTTGCCTGCGTTTTTAGCACGGGTGAAGCCCGTTTCGACCATTGCGAAGCCTGCCTGCATGAAGAACACCAGTGCAGCGCCCACAAGCACCCATATCGTGCTGACCGCACTGAATTCAGCCGCCAGCGGTGTTACTGTACTTAACATTGAAAATTCCTCCTAAATAAAAAGGGAGCGTACACAGCCGAATATCATTCAGCCGTATACACTCCCTCGTGTTACTTTATGTTTTGTGGTTATCCCGCTGACACACCATACTAAACAGCTTTTCAGCGGGCATTAACA
>CAMNMO010000130.1 GCA_946544695.1 uncultured Ruminococcus sp.
AGAACTTTTTCATAGCCTATGTTCAGAAGCGAGCCTATCCTCGTGATGAGCATTATAACTATCGTCGAGAGAATGGACGGCAGCACGACGTATCTCATCTGTGCCATCTTGTTTGCGCCGTCTATCTGTGCCGCCTCATAGCTGGTGGGCGAGATGGCGATTATGGCTGCGAAGAACACTATACTGTCGTAGCCTGCGCTTTCCCAGATACCGCTTATCTGGTAGATCGCCCTGAAGAACGACGGATCGTTGAGCATACCTGCGTAAGCAGTCTCCTTTGAGATGAAACCGAGTGTCGCCAGCATGTGGGAGATGACACCGGGCTGCATGCCTGTGGAATCCGAGCCCTGCTTTACAAGCATCATGACCAGCGAAGTCATAACGACTGTTGACATGAACTTGGGCAGATAGGTGAGCACCTGATAGATGCTTCGTGCGATGTTCGAGCGTATCTCATTGAAGAACAGTGCGATGATGATGGGCATCGGGAAGCCGAACACCAGTCCGTAGAAGCTGAGCAGGAACGTATTCCTGAAAGCACGCCAGAACTGAGATGAAAGTTCGGTGTTGCCTGTACCCACAAGCAGTGTCCTGAAATAAGAGAAGCCCGAGTAATACTGATCTGCAACAGGCTTTGCATCCTCAGTGAGCTTAAAGCTGCCCAGCAGTTCGTACATGGGGAAATATCTCCAAAGCAGGAACACGAGCAGCATGGGCACCAGCATCAGGTATAGCCGCCAGTCTTTGGCAACTGTGCGTGCCACATTCAGCCAGTGGTGTTTTTCAACATCGTCCCTTACTGCCTGTTCGGGGTCCTCGATGTATGTACCGGTCTCCTCATCGAAAATGAGGTAATCGGAAGCGTTGACTGTCATTTTGTAAAACCTCCCAAAATCGTTATCTTGTAGTCGGATATCAGAACATCTCTGTTCCCTCGCCGCCTTCGGCAAGCTGCTGCCTTTGTCTTTCGGACTGTGTGCGGACAAGGTAACTTACCTGATCCTCGAACAGCCCGTCGATCTTCCTTGCCAGCTGCACCGTCACCAGTGCAAAGAGCAGTGAAAGCGAATCGGTGGTGAGCAGCCTGACTATGTCAGCAGCAGTGCCGCCAAAAAGCATTCCCACCAGCCACCTGCCGACCTGCGCTGCAAGGAATGCAGCTGCTGTGAACAGCAGAGACTTAGGTGTACTCTCACGCAGCTTATCCTTGCCCCAGACCTTGAACAGTGCCATAGCCGCCAGTGAAAGGCAGCCGCCGACACAGTAAGCCGTCGTCTGACCTGCACTCGCACCCGATGCTATGCACATCGCAAGTCCTCCGCCGATGACATGTACTGCGGCGTAAGCGCCCCAGCGCATCATGACTATGCAGACCACAGCAATGGTCGGTGAAAGCACATAAAGCTCATCAGCGAACCTTGTGAGTGCTGCACGGTTTATCAGGACTTCCGCAGCTGCAAGCATCGCCAGCATTATGCCGAGGTCGATGTTCCTGTATTGTTTTAAAGACAGATTCATTTTGATCGTTCCCCTAACAGATTCGATTTACGGTAAACAGCATCACATCTTAACACAGTGTTCCTTTGTAATTCACCGTAAAACAGCCTTACAGCAGAATATGATATAAAAATTTTCAAATCGGTTCGATTTCTTTATATATTTTAACCTAAAACTGCACGAGATTACAATACCAATAACAGACTGTTTATGTACAAAACGGACATCAAAACTGATTTGTCCATCTTTTGGACTGTGTTATTTTCTTCATAATAATTCGGTGCCACCGCTTTTTTCTTTGTCTACTTTGACAAAAAATAGTCAAACCATCGGAGTTTTACTGCTTTTTTGACCATCATTCGGCAGTTTTCAGCGCATTGTGCGTATTTCACAAAGAACATACCAATTCGGCACTTTTGTGCTAAAAAAGGCTTGAAACCTATCTGAAAACGTTTTCAAACAGCATGGAAAATCCCGCTATTATCGGCTTGACATTTGATTTTCAGCGCAAAAAATGTGCTTCCGCAGCAGTTTATATAGACCACGGAAGCACTTTGCAACGCTTCTGGAAGAATGTTATATAAAAATATTGACTAACGGTCAAGTCCGCACAGGTACTCGTCCATAGCTTCTGCTACCTGCTTGGAATAGTTCACGGCTTCGACCACTGTTCTGGCGCCCAGCACCACATCGCCTGCTGCGAAGATGCCGTCACGGGTAGTTCTGCCGAAGGTATTGGTCACGAGCAGTCCCCTTTCGGTGACATCAAGACCTGTTGTTGTGGATACTATCCTGTTGCGGGGTCCCTGCGACACCGCAATTATGGTAGATGATGCGGGATAGAGTTTTTCCGTCCCCTCTATCCTGTGGTGTCTGCCTTCCTCGTCATGTTCGACATTGACAAACACAGCGCCTTCATCGGTTATCTCGACGGGTTCAACACAGGTGACGAACTCAACGCCGTCTATCTTGGCGAACTCGACTTCGGTTATGCTTGCTGCGATATGTTCCGAGCGTGAAAATACCGTTACTCTCTTACAGCCGTGACGCAGCGCAGTTCTTGCAACGTCCATAGCGGAGTTACCCGCACCGATAACGTTCAGGCTGTCGCCCAGTGTATAAACATCGGGATTCGTCAGGTAGTTGATGGCAAAGTGGACATTGCCCAGACTTTCGCCCTTGATGTGCAGGGTGTTGGGCTTCCATACGCCCGTACCGATGAATATCGCCCTGTAACCGTCACGGAACATATCGTCGATGGTTATGGTGGTGCCGATGGAAGTGTTCGGGCGTATCCTGATGCCCAGCGAGACCATCAGCCGCTTGTAGCGTTCTATGAGTTCCTTCGGCAGCCTGAACTCGGGTATACCGTAGCGCAGTACGCCGCCTATCTTCTCACGGGACTCGAATATGGTGATATCATAGCCCTTTCTTGCCAGAAGAATGGCTATGGTCATGCCTGCGGGGCCGCCGCCGATGACGCCCACCCGCATGCCTTTTTTCCTGACCTTGTCCAGTTCCAGTTCTTCAACTGCGCCCTGGTCAAGCTTTTCAAAATAATTATCGCTGATGTAATTCTCGATATTGCTGAAATGCACGGGTGCGCCCTTTCTGCCGAGAACGCAGTGACCTTCACACTGACTTTCGTGGTTGCATATCAGCGAACATATAACGCTGAGCGGGTTGTTCTTGAACAGTGTCTCCCCCGCCTTGTCGATATCGCCTTCGAGAAATGTGCGGATAACTTCGGGTATATTCGTGCTTATGGGACATCCCTTACGGCACATGGGGTTCTTGCAGTTGAGGCATCTGCGTGCCTCGTTGATAACGTTGAATGCCATGACTATCTTCTCCTTTACTTTATCCGCCAAAGGCCATCGTTAGGGGAACGTATGACTATCTTCATTGCAGATACTTACAGCAAAGGGGCAAAGCATGCATCAGCTGCTTTTGCAGCGCTGTGCGGCGTAGTGCTTGGGTGAACAGCCGAAGTTCTTTTTGAATACCCTCGAAAAATACAGCGAATCGGAATAGCCGCAGATATAGGCTATCTCGGATATATTCTGCTCGACTGTCTCTGAGGAACAAAGCAGTTTTTCCGCCATCTGTATCCTGAGATTTGTCAGGTAATTATGGGGAGTCATGCCCATCTCGCTCTTGAACAGCTTTCTCAGGTAATCGTAGCTGAACGGAATGGTCTTTAAGAATTTATCCAGTTCGTAATCGCAGTCGGTAAAATTCTGCATTATATCACGCTTGATGGCATCGACCACATCACGCAGCGGCTTGCTGTTTCGGAAAGCTATGACATAATTCACGATGAGATTTCCGAAAGCCGCAAGTATCAGCTGCCTGCTGTCTATCTCGCTATTGAAGAAATAGAAAGTGTCCTTGAAGGTGTTGAGGATATGCTGTTCGCTGTCATCAGATATAAGCATCGGTTCCTTGAAAGGGAAAGTAGCATCGGTGATGTTGATGTGGATATTCGTGAAACCCTCATCGCTGTTGTTTGCATGAAGTATATGGGGCGGTATTATCACCAGGTCGCCCACACTGTACTTCATGACATGGTCCTGAAACTCGAACCTGCCCTGACCGCCGGTGCAGTACACCAGTTCCCATTCATCGTGGAAATGCTGCTTGCAGGTAAAGGTCATCATATTCCTGCCGACATAACCTATAGTGTTCAAATCTGTTCACCTCCGAAATATCCTGTCAGTTTGTTCTTTTCATCTTCGCCAAGCCGTTTTGCCCAGCTTACCCGCCCTTCGGGGATATCTCCCCATTCAGCGAAGCGTGCGGTCTTGTCACGTTCGGTGTCGTTCCACTTGTCAAAACCCTGCGGGCTTATATGTCTGCCATAGTCACAGCTGATGAAGCTGCATTTGCCGTAGTCCCGCCAGGGTCTTGCCAGGAATACCGACCCGTCTGCCACGCAGTCCTCACAGGTGAAGCGGCAGCTGTCAAACACAAATCCCGTATCCTGCGAGAGTGCGTGTGCAGGTGCGGCAGCATAGCCGTGCCCACGCACATCGTATACCGAGCGTATCTCGCATTCGCTGAAAAGCGCATCGCCGCAGCCGAATATGAAATCCACATTGCCTGCGATAAGGCAGCGGCTGAAGGTCTGCCTGAATCCGCCGCTGACACGCAGCGCATCTTTCAGGAAGCCGTCATAGCGTTCTATCAGGTCATCGGGCAGCGGTCCGCAGAAAACCGTATCCTGAGTTGACAGAAAATGACAGTTCTCAGCATGAAAGCCGTCGGCAAGCACACTCAGCGCCACTTCCTGCCCCTTGACTTCGGGCGAACCTGCATCATTGATGACCGACAGGTCTTTGAACGTAACGCCCTTTGCCAGCACCGCAGCCGTGTAGGTGCGGAACGTGTTGTATTCACGCCCGTACTCGTCTTTTTTCAGTGCGTAGTCGCTCCATATTATCCTTGTCTTTTCGCACCCTGCGCCCACTATGGTGATGTCCGGAATGTCTATCTCGATCTTGCCGCAGTAGTCCCCTTCCGAAAGGACGACCGTTGTGTGCGGCTTGACATTCCCAAGCACCTCCGACAGATCATCTGTCGGCATTACTTTTTTGATATCCATTGCTGTCTCCTGAGTCTGCGGGCTTGATTTTGCCTGAACTTTCAGCTCTCCCGCAAAAATATTAATATCAGAAAATTCACTTCCGTTGATTTTGTTAAATTATATCACCATTAAATTTTGAAGTCAATAGATTAAACCAAACATTTTATGCACAATTAGGATTTTCGTTTACAATGACTGGTTTATCCAGAGATTACCTGTAAAAAAGCTACAAAATTTGTAATCGTTTACAGCTGTTTTGTCATGATTTTGTGCATTTTTAACATTTGATAAATGTTAAACGTTCAAATAACCGTAATGAGTCGTTATAGTTTTTTACATGAAAAATGTTGGCTGATTTGTTAACGCAGGCGATAGTAACATTCAGCTCATTTGATTGTATAAATATATTAAACCATTGCAAAGATATAAAAGCATACAAAAAAATGCCTTCCCCCATACAGGGAAAGGCATAGATATAATTGCTGGTCATATTCAGTACAATTTGCCGTCGTAATATTGAAGCAGCAGCAGGGTCACACCGTCGTAGCTGTTTTCCTGAAGTATCTCCTCCTGGACCTCCCAGCCCTTGTCCGAAACGGTATCAATAGCTTCGTCTACCTGCGGCATTTCATCTATGGGGTGGGATTCCTCCTCATACATCTCAATGGCGATACCGTCAGCGTAGTCAGTTATATACCACACACGTTCGCTTATCACGGGTTCACCGCCCACATATTCAAAGAACTTTGCCATTTCTGCTTCGATCTCTTCTTCCGTTGTGTTTTCATCGGGAACCAGCATTTCGCCGTTTGCCATCATCTCATCTGCCAGCACATCGAGAGCATCGTAGTAATCGCTCTCCACATAGTCAAACATATCCATGAAGCCTGCCAGCCTGAGATACGGGTCATCGCTTTGGATAAGTGCAAGTTCACTTAGGAAGTTCGCTTCGTTCTCCTTATAGTAGCCCTTGTGGTGGGAAAGTTCATGTGCGTCCAGACACAGCATATCAAGCTCGGAAACATACTTATTGTGAGTGGGTTCCATCGTGTAGGGGTAGTTATAGCCGCCTATGCCCATACGATCAAGTATGTCGGAACACAGTGCGGTCTTGACAGGGGGATAGTAGCCTGCCAGACGGGGATATTCATCTTTCAGCGAACGCATTGCATCGGCCACCTTTTTGCGTGACTCCTCCTGTGTAGGGAACTCCACCGTGCCGTCCTCTTTTATCTCTATCTCCTCAGCCGCCTGATTAGCACCGTCAACAATAAAATTCATCATGGCAGACAGTTCCTGCCAGCTGTAATCCGTGCTCTTTTTGACATCGCCATGCCCCAGCACGGTCCCACGGAAAGGTATGTACCAGCAGGGCACGTATATGAACACCACACAGGTCAGTGCCGCCACAAAGGTCTTTATAAAATTGGCGCAGAACTTCTTATACCCTGCCTTTTTATGCAGGAATATCAGCAGTATCAGGAACACCGCCGAAAGCAGCAGCATCGCAGCGCCGATATACATGAGTATCTCGCCCAGCGGAAAAGGTATGCGGGCTGTCAGCTTGCTGATGCCGTCGCAAATATGGCAGTATACATGGTCGGTATATTTGTCGCAGACAGAGGGGAAAAATCCCACCAGTGCCATCAGTGCGGACAGCACCGTCATGATGATGATGAACCACCAAAACTTTGGTATTTTCTTCATTTCAGTTGACCTCCGCCGCCATCACAGGAAGTGTATCCTGCTTTCATCGAACCTGTCCTGCTGTGTGCGGCTTTCATCGGGATAGCCCACAGGCACCACTGCAAATGCACGCAGTCCTTCGGGGTTTCCCAGCACCGCTTCCGCCTTTTCCATGCGGTCCTCAAGAGGTGCGGCACACAGCCACACACCGCCAAGTCCAAGCGAAGCTATCTCAAGCAGCAGATTTTCGGTGGCGCATGAAAGGTCTATCAGCACCGTCTCAGGCCAGCGCATGCCCTCTGTCTTATAGCAGGGCACAATGACTGCGGGCGCATTCTTTGCGCAGGCAGCGTAGGGGCTTATCTGCGAAAGTGCCTCTATCTTCGACTTATCTGTCACCACAAAAAATTCCCACGGCTGCTGATTGCCCGCTGAGGGTGCTGCCATTGCCGCACGCAGCAGCTGTGTTATCTTCTCGTTCTCCACAGGTCTGTCCTGAAATTTCCTTATGCTTACTCTTGTGAATATCTCGATCATCTCTGTCCTCCCGTTATCTCCTTGATATCTGCAATTGATACAAAAAATGACTTATATAAATAATATAACATATTTTCACATATATTTCAAGTGTTTTGTCACATCAAGCCATATTATCCATACACACCGCCAATGAAAAAGCAGCTGCGATCTCAAAGAAGTAAAACAAATGCCCTCCCCGAAAAAGACGGGGAAGGCATATGCATCAAAACGGCAGCTGTGAAATTGCAGA
>CAMNMO010000131.1 GCA_946544695.1 uncultured Ruminococcus sp.
CAGTCAGGCTGGAAAGGAACTGCTTCTGTGCATCGGTCAGTCCGCCCATAAAGTCGCCGCTGCCGCTCATCATGGCGCTCATATCGAGTCCGCCCATAGCGTTCATGCCCATGTCGGTCAGTTCAGCCATCTGTTCGGGGTCGCCGCCCTGCGCCATATACGCTGCGACTTCTTCCTCGCTCATACCTTCGGGTATCTGACCTGCCATCAATGCAGCAAGCTGTTCGTCGGTAAGCTCGGGCATTTCTGCTGCGGGGGAAGTCTGCGCTGCCATCATCGCAGCTGCTGCTTCAAACTCCTCATCGGACATACCTTCGGGCTTCTCGCCTGCCATCAATGCAGCGAGCTGTTCGTCGGTAAGCTCGGGCATTTCTGCTGCGGGTGTTTCCTTTTCTGCGGACATCTCTGCGGTCTCCTCAGGTGTGGGTTCCTCCTCAGGTGTGGGTTCCTTCTCGGGCTGTGCTTCTTCCTTTTCGGGCTCAGCATCTTCCTCGTCTTTTTCGCCCCTGAACTTCAGTCCGCTGAACACATCTATATCGGGGTCATCCAGCTGTTCCCTGACGATATCGCTGTCCTTTACCTCATTCACAAGGTACTCCATCAGTTCATGCTTATAGGCGATGCCGCCGTTCAGTGAAGCGGCAGCTGCGTCCTCATTCGGGCGAATGATACCTACCACCGTCACTTCAAGACCCTTGTTGACAACATCTGCCATATAGTCATCGTCGCCGCTCATATCCTCCCACACGCCGTCCTTCTTACGGTAGAAGTCTGTGGTGGGCACCACCTTGAATTTCAGGTCGAGCAGTTCATCGTAGGTGTAGCTGTGCTGTTCGTTTTTCAGCTTTATCTCCTCGCCTGTTATCGCCTTGCGGACTATGCCGTTTATCTCGGAAGGATCCAGTATGCCAAGCGAGTAGAGGATATAGTCGTTTATCTCGTTATGCTTGTCGATTATCAGCACAGTCTCGCTGTACTTTTCGGGCATGCGTCCTGCGACCACATCGTACTGCGACTTTAACAGCTCGTCATTATCTATCATCTCAGTCCATACGTCCATGCCGCCCATCGAACTTCCCATAGACATGCCCATCATCTGGGTGTCGCTGAGATAGCCCATGTCAAGCAGCACCTGCGAAGGATTTACCTGATATACGCCCTCTGAGGTATCCGCCTTGAACACGTTGAGGGTGGTGGCGTAGCCGTACTGAATATCTGTGGTAAGGTCATGCATCTGCTTGTTGCCGTCAAGGAAGGTCTTGAACTTTTCAAGGTTGTTTACCTTAGTTTCCTGCATCAGTGTATTTATCATGCGTGCCATCTGGTTCTGCGAATACACCTTGTCCATATCATGGTCACGGGCAGCTTCCCTGTCCTCAGCCATAGTATTCATTATCTCGCCGATGCTTGCAGTGGTCTGCTCGATGGTCAGCGGGTAGGTCGAAAGGGTATCAGACTGCACCTGGTCGATATACACCTGAACGCCGTTCGATATGGAAAGTATCAGTGCGATGCCGATGATACCTATCGAACCTGCAAATGAGGTCAGCAGTGTTCTCGCCTTTTTGGTCATCAGGTTATTGCGGCTGAGTCCCAGCGCTGTCATAAAGCTCATGGAAGTTTTCAGCTTTTTGCGCTCTGCCTTCTTTTCAGCCTTTGACTTTTCCTCACGCTTCACCTCTGCTGTGTACGGGTCTGAATCGTCTGTCACCTTGCCGTCCAGCAGCCTGATTATCCTCGATGAATACTTCTCTGCAAGCTCGGGGTTATGTGTTACCATAACTATCAGCTTGTCTTTGGATATCTTTTTGAGTATCTCCATTATCTGCACGCTGGTCTCGGTATCCAGCGCACCTGTGGGTTCATCTGCCAGCAGTATATCGGGGTCGTTGACCAGCGCACGGGCTATCGCCACACGCTGCATCTGTCCGCCCGACATCTGGTTAGGCTTTTTGTTCAGCTGGTCGCCCAGACCCACCTGTGTCAGCGCATCGACAGCACGCTTTCTTCTTTCCGCCTTTGGTACGCCCGACAGTGTCAGCGCCAGTTCAACATTTGAAAGCACCGTCTGGTGAGGTATCAGGTTGTAGCTCTGGAAAACAAAGCCTATCGAATGGTTGCGGTAGCTGTCCCAGTCAGCGTCCTTGAAATCTTTGGTTGACTTACCGTTGATGTTCAGGTCTCCGTCCGTGTACCTGTCAAGTCCGCCGATGATGTTGAGCAAAGTGGTCTTGCCGCAGCCCGACTGTCCCAGTATGGATACGAACTCGTTCTCACGGAAGTCGATGCTGACACCTCTCAGCGCCTTGACTGTGGTGTCGCCCACCACATAGTCCTTAGTTATCTCCTTTAAACTTAGCATAATTCACTCCCTTTGTTGTTGCCATAATTACCCAATTATAATTATTTATACATACCTTTTTATTATATAATCCTAATATGAACCTAAATGCAGCTTATGATGAATATTTCGTTAATTAATTGTCACCGTGTTATCGGCGCAAACATGCCAAAAACGGACAGCCCTGTTATTCGGGCTGCCCGTTTGCGGTCATATTATTGTCATCAGTCAGCTGTACACATCATGTCTCATCGTCAAGGCTGCCCAGCACCGAAGTCAGCTGCATCACCAGTTCACTGAAATACCTGTCGCTGACCTCGCCCACACGCATGGGCTTGTCACGGTAGAAGTCCGCACCGGGCTTGTAAAGTCCCAGCTTGCCCACTGTTACTTCTTCGCCCTCAAAGTCATAATTGACTATGCTTGCGCCCGAGAAATCCAGTTCAGCCAGCACGCCCTCCGAAAGATAGCTGCCGTCCTCACGCCTTGTGCGGCGGCTTATATCCTCACGGTAGAAGTAATAGAAGAATCCTGCGTCCTCAGCCTGACCCTTATACCAGCCTATCTTCGTAAGCTTGCCTATCAGCGAAAGGCTGTTCAGCCCGATGCCGCTGAAACGCATCACCGCAGATGCCCTGCGCTCATCATCAGTCATGCGGTAAACCTTTCTTGCAAGCTGGCAGAATGGCTGTGCTATCTCATAGTCCTCCAGCTGTTCTGTCCACTGTGCTATCTGTTCCTCAGTCAGTTCAAGGGGGTGCACAAGACCTATCCTTCCGTTTTCGGGCAGGGTCAGTTCATCGTCATCTGCGGTGTTGAAGCTGCCTTCTTCGGTGTAACGGAAGGTCTCTGTCAGCTTGCCCGACTCGTCATAAAGTCCCCATATAAGCCCGATGGCAAAGCCGTGCATGACAGCGTTCTTCACAAACAGCTTTTCCCAGCCCTCAACAGACCACTTTCTGTCGTTCATCAGCACGCTTTCAAGCCTTGCTTTCTGGTTGGCTGCGACTGTTTTCAGCTGCTTTTTCATCTCCTTGAAATCTGCCGCAGCCGCTTCCGCCTTTTCTGCATCATCATTAGCACCCGGTTTCGGCAGGTTCTTCACCTGCTTGTCGCCGTTGAATATCTGCAAGCTGCCGCCCGCACCAAGATACACCTTGAACTGTCTCGGTCCGAAGTCGAACTCACGGCACATATTCTCATCGAATCCCAGATCGGGGACTATCCTGTCTGCCAGTTCTTCGGTGGTCAGCCCCAGTTCTTCTGCGGCATTGCGGAGTGCTTCTGCGGCTGCGCTGCGCACCATCTTGTTCTTGAATTTTCTGGACATGCCGTCAACATTCATCAGCGCAGTGGTGCTGCCGCTGAGTGCCATCGCACGCACAGCTTCGGAAGCTATGGCACCTCGTGAATTCTCGCCCCAGTATTTTATGTAGTGCATGAATTCTTCCTCAAGCCCGCTGCCGCCGTGTATAGCCGCAAAGTACAGCACCCACTTGGTCTTAGCCTGTGCGCCGCTTTCCAGCCACTTTGCAAAAACATCTGCGGCAAAGGCAGCCAGTTCACGCTTGTCCAGCTTTTCTGCCAGCGCATTTGCAGTGGGGCTGACACCGAATTCGCTCATGCCCGCATAGCACATCATCAGCGCTTCGAGGTACTTGCGCTCGCATTCGCCGCCGTCAGTGTTGTGCACGGCTTTGACGCTGCCCTCAAAGGCAAATGCGACCTTCTTCGCCTTGCCGCCCTTTGTCAGTTCCTCAACAGGGTCCACAGCGGAAGGCTCGCCGCTTTCATCATTCGCTGCGGGTGCAGCGCCCAGCAGCAGCGCAGCCTTGTCCTTTATCTTGGCAGACTTTTCCTTTGCAAACAGCGCTTCCAGTTCAGCCTTGTATCCCTCAGCGCCCTGTGCTTCTATTATCGACAGCGCCAGTTCCCTTGCGGAAGCCTTCTTCCTTGTCAGCAGCGCTGCGATGTCATCATGCCATATACCCATGCCTGCAATGCACTTTACAAGCTCCGCCTTTACCGCCTTGCTGGTATCCTCGCACATGTCGAAAAGCTGTGCTTTGAAGCGCTCGGGGTCACAGCTGTAAGCCATTGCAGCCATCTGTCTGCCTATCGCCGAAAGCTCTGCGGGGGCGATCTTGTCCAGTTCTTCCTTATGTCCTGTGCCGAAAGCAGCTGCTATCTTGCTGCTGGTTTCCTCTTTGTGGGAAAAGAGGGTATCGATATGTTCACTGAGGACTTTCAGCACAGTTGTGGGGTGCAGCCCTGTTCTCAGCAGCATGTCAACGGAAGCAGCAGGGTCATCTGTAAACTCGAAGCCTGTGGCACGGGACATGATGTAATCCTTGCTCCAGCCCATATCCGCCATTTCCAGCACCGCATAGTAGCGGCAGAAGAAGTCGTCCGCCCCAACAGACGGGTAATAGCTGCAATCGAGCCGCTCACGGGTCGCCCATTTCAGTTCAGCCATAGCGGGCAGCACTTCTGCAAGGGTCTTATTGCCGCAGATGTAATCTGTCACCTCGCTGCGGGCAGGTTCATCAAAGCCCTTCTTTATTATATCGATCACCTGCTCCCTGACAGCCTTGCCTATATCGGGGCATGGCAGACCCTGACTTTTCAGCGCATCGGCAAGGGTCTTCATAACGATGGCATTATCCGTATCGAGCACTGCCTTTGTGAATTCTTCGGTGGACCTTGCTGCTATCCTTTTAAGGCGTGCGGGTATATCCGCATTCTCCATGCCGTCATAATTTATAGCTAACGCCAGCACCTTCAAAGCATCTTTCGTGCACAACAGCGGCTCCTCCTCAATAACGTCGAGCGCCCTGAAGCATGTGTATTGCAGCGTGGTATTCATAAGCCCGACAGGTCTGTGCTGTGCATAATGAACAGCCCTTGCCCGTGCGCTCTTATCGAACCTGCCTACCTCAGTCAGCAGCAGGTAAAGTATGTGGTTGTTGTCATCACGAGTGCCTGCGGTACTGTTAGGTTCGGTCTTTGCGGCAAAGTCGGCTATACTCTTTACCGTATCATCGAAACTTTCGCTGCGGTCAACTGCAAGTGCAAGCATTATCATGCCTGTGTATTTTTCCAAAGGGGTCATGATCTCACCGATCTGACGAATTTCTTCGATCGTTCTGCCCTCATAAAGATATTCGTATTCTCTGCTGAGGACTGCGCTTTCACATGCCACCGCTTCGGCGCAGAGCCTTGCCTTGTCCCTGCCCAGCCAGTCTGTCAGTGCCCTTTGCATGATGATCCTTAAACTTTCGGGGTCACGGGAGCTTGCAAAGCAGTCGATCATCTTGTAACTGCTCACCCCTATCGCCGCCCACAGGAAGCACAGAAAGCGTTTTGTCAGCTCATTGTCCTTAGCTCTGGCTATCTCCAGGTTTACAGCCTTGTCGTACTTTGAACTGAGACTGTAATCATAGATATCTATCCTGCCCGTCTTTGCTTTTTCAAGCAGTGAATAGTCGGCTGCCTTGCTCATATCCATGAATTCCTCGAATATGGGCAGATCCTCCTCAGGCATGCCCTGCTGTACCAGCAGCTTGCCTATCTGACTGCCCCCGAATGTTTTTTCTGCGTAGATCATTTTGATTACCTCCTTGTTTTATTCTGCCATCACACACGCTCGGGCTGCATTTTCGCCAGTGCGCTTATGGTCTGAAGTTTCTTTTCGCCTGCCGCCGTGTACCTGTAAAGCGCCGACATCTTCCCCAGTATGTCGCCCGCATCGCCCGAAAGACTGTGCCTGTAAGCAGATGCGCCGTCAAGCAGCGCCTTCAAAAGCTCCGACAGATGTTCCATGCCGCTGTTTTCGGCACGCTTTACCAGTCTCTCCTCGTCACGTATCTCCGAACGCAGCCCGCAGTGCACGATGAATGCCAGCGTCTGCCGCAGCTGCGAGAACATTCTGAGCAGCTGCTCTGCATACCCCGCACAGGCTTCTGAGCCGTCATATTTTTCGGGCAGGAAATACTGTTTGTTGTCAAAATAGTCGATGTGGTCGTATATCTCGATGGGGAACAGCGTCAGCTCGCCGCCCTCCACCGACGCTGCCGCCAGTATGGTGTAGTTATGCTCAGGTTCGGTCAGCATGCGCTTTGCAATTCGCTCCAGCAGCTCGATGAAATCCTTAGTCTCCGCACGGTACTGCGCTTTCAGCGAGACATGGCAGCCACGCCAGTCCTCGATATCCATGATGAAATTCTGGGTATATCTGTCAAACCTGTGTGCACAGCACTTTGCGGGGTGCACAAAGAACAGTCTGTCAGTTTCGGCGTCGCCCGCTTCGTCAAGGGCTGCGGCTATCTGCCTGAAGTCGTCCACCATGAGTTCATGCACGAGCGGGCAGTTAAGGCTGACCTTTGTCTGGCTCGACACCCTCGTCTCCTTCGATGATGATATCTTGTCACCGCTGACCTTTGCGCCTGCCAGCACCAGCTTTGAGCGCATCACCGAACTCAGCGGCACGCCTAAGTCCCACGGGACCATTTTTTGGCTGCGCCTGCCGCTCTTTTCATAATAGGTCGGTCTCAGGTCTGACATGGTCAGGAACCTTCTGCCGCTCGTCATGTTCTCATCGAGGAAGTAAAAGATATCCCCCTCGTATTCGCCGCCCGAAAGCTCCCTTGCGCCGATGGGCAGCAGTGTCAGTTCCCCTGAAACGGGCTGATAGCTGCGCCTGTATTCTCCAAGTTCATCTTCGGTGTGCCTGCCCTTTTCCAGTGCCGAGATGCAGTCATAAGCCGCACACAGCCGTTCGGCAAACACCCTGTCGCTGAAAGCTGCACGCCTTTCCAGGTGGTCTGAAAGTCTGCTGCCTATCTCCCTCATAAGGTGTTCCGCATCTGCCGCCTTTACTCCCCTGCACCTGACGGCAGCGGCTTCCAGTCGGGCG
Source organism: uncultured Ruminococcus sp. (assembly GCA_946544695.1). Lineage (GTDB taxonomy): Bacteria > Bacillota > Clostridia > Oscillospirales > Ruminococcaceae > Hominimerdicola. The sequence goes on from CAMNMO010000131.1 coordinate 7,257, forward strand.
GGCATATCCGCAGGCATGCGCACAAGACCGTCGGTAAGTATACCGCCCAGCAGTTCACGGCACAGCTTTGCGCAGTCATGCAGTTTTGCCTCGTCCTTGTCAGAAAGATACTTCGCCTGCGGCTTTTCTGCCGTGACTGAAACAGGCTCGGGCACACTTTCTTCTTCTGGCTGTTCCTGCGGCGCCCCCTCTGCCTGCGGCGGGGGCATTTCC
>CAMNMO010000132.1 GCA_946544695.1 uncultured Ruminococcus sp.
CTCAACAATGATCTCACGAATCTTGTCAAATACCATGTTCATTTCCCTCCATTCTGTACTTTACTGGATATTATCAGCCGCTGAATCAGCGGACTGCGGAAACTCTTCAAAGTCTCCCACAACCCTAAACTTATTATAACGGCTATTTATCATTTCGTCAAGTCCTTTTTGAAATTTTCTTTGTAAAATTTGCAGACTTTCTGAAATGTACTCAGAAATATTCTCAGCAGTCAGCTGAGGATCGTTGTGTGCGCCGCCGTCCGCTTCGGGGATAACGTGGTCGCACACCTTTAAACGCACCAGATCTTCGGCGGTTATCTTCATTATCTCGCAGGCTTCACGCTCACGTGAAGCATCTTTCCAGAGGATACTTGCGAATCCCTTTGGCGAGATGACCGAGTAAAGTGAGTTTTCAAGCATGGCAAGTTCATCACAAACAGCCAGCGCCAGTGCGCCGCCCGAGCCGCCTTCGCCCAATATTATGGAAATTATGGGCGTTTTTAGCGTCATGAACTCCATTATATTTCTGGCGATAGCTTCGCCCTGCCCACGCTTTTCTGCCTCAACACCGGGATAAGCACCGGGGGTGTCCACAAGGCAGATAATGGGTCTGTGGAATTTTTCAGCCTGTTTAGCCAGCCTGAGGGCTTTGCGGTAGCCTTCGGGGTGGGGCATGCCGAAGTTGCACTTCTGGTTCTCCTCCAGGTCACGTCCCTTGACCTCAGCGATGACCGTAACAGGTGTGCCTTTGAAGGAAGCCACGCCGCCTATTATGGCTCTGTCGTCACCGTACAGGCGGTCTCCGTGCATCTCGAAGAATTCATCGAACAGCATGGGGATATAATCAAGGGCGGTAGGTCTGCCCTTATGCCTTATCAGGTCAAGCCTGAGACTTGCGCTAAGCGGTTCATTCATTCTTGTCACACTCCTTTATCTCGGGCATTCTGTGCAGCCTGATGAGGTGTGCCAGCACACGCCGCATTTTATTGCGCTCGATTATCATATCTACAAATCCGTTTTGCAGCATGAATTCAGCCGACTGGAAGTCATCGGGCAGCTTCTGCTTGATGGTGCCCTCGATGACACGTCTGCCTGCAAAGCCGATAAGCACCTTTGGTTCAGCGATGATGATATCGCCAAGCGAAGCAAAGCTTGCGGTAACGCCGCCTGTTGTGGGGTCTGTCATAACAGAGATATACAGCCCGCCTGCTTCGTTGTGCCTTGCCACAGCGCCCGAAGTCTTAGCCATCTGCATCAGCGAGACTATGCCTTCCTGCATACGTGCACCGCCTGATGCTGTAAAAGCGATGACGGGGAGTTTTTTCTCGGTGGCATATTCGATGGCACGGGTGATGCGTTCGCCCACCACGCTGCCCATTGAAGCCATCATGAAGTTTGAATCCATGACGATGAGTACAACGTCCTCGCCGTGTATCTTAGCCCTGCCTGTCAGCACGGCATCGTTGAGACCTGTTTTTTCACGCAGTTCCTTCTGCTTGGCTTCATACCCCGGGAAGTCGATGGGGTTTTTTGATATCATCTTCCTGTCGAACTCACGGAAGCTGCCGTCATCGGCGGTTATCTTCAGTCGTTCACGGGCAGTCAGCCTTGAATGGTAGTTACAGTTCGGGCAGACCTTGCCGTTGCGTGTGAATTCCTCAATGAAGGTCACATTGCGGCAGCGGGGGCATTTGAACAGCAGTCCCGCAGGGATATCGGTCTTTTTCTTTGAGCTGTCATCGCTCTTGTCGCTGCCCAGTCTTTCTCTCACCACCGAGAAAAATTCATCGAACTGCATCAGCCCTCACCTCTTTCGTCTGCCAGAATATCGGTACGGTTAAGGAAACCGTTATCATAATCGCCTGCGATGAACTCGGGGCGGCGTATGAGTTTGAGCTGGAAATCCACATTGGTGGCAACGCCGTCAACGATGAACTCAGCCAGCGCCCAGTTCATTTTTGCGATGGCTTCATCTCTGTCCTTGCCGTGGACTATCAGCTTGCCTATCATCGAATCATAATAGGGCGGTATCTCGTAGCCCGGATAAGCGGCTGTATCCACCCTTACGCCGAAACCTCCGGGGATAAACATGGTATTTATCCGTCCCGGGGAAGGTCTGAAATCCTTCATGGGATCCTCAGCGTTTATACGGCACTCTATCGCATGGCCCGAAAGCTTTACGTCCTCCTGCTTTATCGAGAGTCTTTCGCCGCCTGCTATGAGAAGCTGCTGCTTTACCAGGTCAATGCCTGTGACAGCTTCGGTTATGGGGTGCTCGACCTGTATGCGGGTATTCATTTCCATGAAATAGAAATCGCCGTTCTTGTCCACCAGAAATTCGATGGTGCCTGCATTTCTGTAACCGCATACCCTTGCAGCGGTCACGGCAGCCTTGCCCATCTTATCACGCAGCTCCTGTGTCATGAACGGGGCAGGGGAGGGTGCTTCCTCCAGCACCTTCTGTCTGCGGCGCTGCATCGAGCAGTCACGCTCGCCCAGATAGATCACATCGCCGTAGTTATCGGCAAGTATCTGTATCTCTATATGCTTGGGATCCTCTATGAACTTTTCGATGTAGACCTCGTCATTGCCGAAGCATGCAAGTGCTTCCTGACGTGCAGCCTTCATCATGGGTTCAAGTTCTTCCTCGTTATGTACTATGCGTATGCCACGTCCGCCGCCGCCTGCCGATGCCTTTACCAGCACAGGATATCCCAGGTCACGGGAGAGTGTCTTGGCGGCGTGTATATTTGATATGGCGCCGTCACTGCCCATTATAACAGGCACGCCGTTCTCCTTCATGGTCTCCTTTGCCTGCGCTTTGTCGCCCAGCATTTCAATGGAAGTTGCACGGGGACCTATGAACACTATGCCGCACTTTTCGCACATGCGGGCGAATGCGGGGTTCTCCGAAAGGAAACCGAAGCCCGGGTGTATGGCTTCAGCACCTGTTATCTCACATGCTGAGATTATCGCACGTACATTAAGGTAGCTGTCCTTGCTCTGCGGACCGCCTATGCATACAGCTTCATCTGCCAGCATTGCATGGAGAGCGTTTTTATCGGCAGTGGAATACACTGCCACGGTTTTAATGCCAAGCTCACGGCAGGCACGTATGACACGCACCGCAATCTCGCCACGGTTGGCTATCAGTACTTTTTTAAACATAGCTTACTCCTTTGATAAGGAAAATTTAATATGGTCATGTCCATGATGCACCACAATATACGGTATTATATACGGGCAGGAAACAGTCGGCGGTCCTCCTTTACCCTCCGTAGGCGGAAGGATAACATCATCTCAATGTTTCCTCGTTATATACACACTTTTGAACGGCTTGATAATATTTAATGGTCATTTACGCCTTTTGCGCACAAAATGCCTTATGGCTCCGAAAAGGGTGGTCACCAGCACCAGCGCTGCGTGAAACAGTATGCCGAATATGTGGTACTGTATGCCGTCGATGGTCATTCTTGCGGGGATAAGTCTTGTCAGCAGCCCGCTCATCAGCATGGTGAATACCACGCCGCACATAAGCCAGACTGCCTCATGCAGCACCATGTTCACCGCAGGGGTGTACTGAGGCATGGCAAATTTTTTCTGCAATATAAAATAGACAGCCGATGTTATCAGCACAAGAAATATCAGGCTCAGCTGCAATACAATATGCGCATGCTTATGGAACAGATAATCGCCTGTGCTGTACACAGTCCAGTCTATGACCTCAGCGGCAGCAGTAAATACCAGGAAGGCTTTCAGTCCGCCGTACTTGTTATTCATTACTTTATGGCAAAGGTTATCTCGCAGGAAACTGCCTTTTTACCGCCAACGGTAGCCAGTGCCTTGCCCACGCCGATGGGACCCTTGACCTTGATTATCTCGACCTCTATCTCCAGTGTGTCCCCCGGGACTACCTGCTGGCGGAACTTACAGTCGTTTATACCGCCGAAGAAGCCTATCTTGCCCTTGTTCTCGGGGAGTGCCAGCAGTGCCACCGCACCTGCCTGTGCGCACATCTCCACCATCAGCACACCCGGTGTGACGGGGTACTGCGGGAAGTGTCCCTTGAACCAGAAATCATCTTCCTTTATATACTTGGTCGCCTTGACACGCTTGCCTACCTCCAGCTCATTTATCTCATCGATGAGCAGGAAAGGGTCACGGTGAGGTATGACCTCCATTATCTGTTCTTTATTCATTAAAACAGCCATTTTATCTTTCCTCCGTTTAGTTGTTTATATTGGGCCGTGCTATCTGTAATATTCGGGTGCCTGCGGGCTCACAGCTGTGTTTTTGCAGTAATATCCGTAAGCATCGCAGGGGCTTTTATTTTTGCCGCCCGATACTATCATTCTGACCAGCTTGAATATGGGTGTCTCGAAAATAATGCTCAGTGAGCTTGCTGCAATAACTACCAGATACTTTTCACTCGGATACAGATCGGTGAACTCATAAAATGCCCCGCTGTCGAGAATGCTGTACATGATATACCCGATGGGGAACACGAAGATGAGCCATGTACCCATCTCCTTTAAATGCTTTATCACAGCGTTGTCGTGTTCGCCTGTGAACCTATTGTAGAACACGATATAGACTATCGGCAGTGCTATCAGCGGCAGCCCCACATATAAGACCAGCTCGGGTACATCGTCAGACATATTGTCTTCCAGCTTGTCGCATATAATGGAAGCAAGCGCCCCGTACAGATGCACCAGAAAACAGAATATCATGAAATTGCGCCGTGGGTGTTCATTTTGTGTGTACATAGGCTCACCTCCCAAGGTCAGTCGGATATCTTTTCACCATGCTGTTTTATCAGTTCGTCTTTATGCTTGCGTTTCTCCGAGTATTTGTCGGTCATTTTCGGCATGATAAGGGCAAAGGGTAAATCAAAGCATACAACTTTGATAAGCACGGCTTTAATATAGAATATGAATGAATCTTCCAGCACACTTATGCCAAAGAATAATGATACGTTGTCGTTAAGTTTGTATATTATGAGACACATCAGAAAGCATATTGGGATAAGTGATATCAAGTCGTATTTTATCAGTTTGCCGAATATCTCGGGAGTATCCATCACACCGTGGTCTTTGCTGGTATCGGCTTCGATCTTTCCGCCTGCTGCTGCCAAAAGGACAGCCGAGACCGCCAGTAAAACGATCAATATCACATACATGAAAGGACGTTCCTCTTTGAATTTCCAGACAAAAAAGTCTGTATGGACCGCTACGGTCTTCATGGCAAATATCCTGAAGAATATCAGAAACAGATCTGTTGCGATACTTGTAAGTATCAGGTGTGATTTGATATTTTTCATGCAGATACTCCCTGTTGGTATGTTATTACTCCAGTATCATTATGGTCTGACCGAACTCAACGGCATCGCCGTTATTGACGCATATCTCCTTTACGACACCGTCAAGTTCGCTGGGGACCTCGCTCATCACCTTCATGGATTCGATGATGAAGATGACATCGCCCTTCTTCACCCTGTCGCCCACCTTTACAAAGGGCTTGGAATCGGGTGAGGGTGCAGCGTAGAATGTGCCCACGATAGGTGCCTTTACTGCCTTGCCTGCTGCGGGGGCAGCAGCTGCCTCGCCGCCCTGTACGGGAGCGGGCATGGGCGGCATCATGCCTGCGGGGGCGCCCATCGGGGGCATTACAGGCATCGGTGCGGGAACGGGTGCGGGTCTTTTGCCTTTAATGGTAATGGTCTTGCCGCCGTCGGTAATAGTCAGCTCGGAGAGCTCCTTAGCGTTGATTATATCGGCAAGCTTTTCAATTGTTTCAAGGTCGAACTGACCGTATATCTTCTCACTCATCAGTGATATTCTCCTTTATATTTGATCGCACTTCTTGATGCATATAGTGGCGTTATGTCCGCCGAAGCCCAGCGAGTTGGAAAGTGCAGCGTAAACAGGCATCTCCCTGTTGCTGTCAACTGCATAGTCAAGGTCACACTCAGGGTCGGGTGTGGTGAAGCCCAGTGTCTTGTGTACGAAGTCGTTCTTTACCGAAAGAGCGGTAACGATGGCTTCAACGCCGCCTGCTGCGCCCAGCAGATGACCTACCATTGACTTGGTGGAGTTGATGACCACCTTGCGTGCAGCATCTTCGCCCAGTGCTATCTTTATGGCGGTTGTCTCATACTTGTCGTTAAGACCTGTGGAAGTGCCGTGTGCATTGATATAGTTTACCTGCTCGGGAGCAAGTCCTGCTTCCTTATAAGCCATCTCCATAGCGTGTGCGGCAGCATCGCCTGTGGGTGAAGGGCTTGTCATGTGGTATGCATCTCCCGAAGCGCCGTAGCCTGCTATCTCAGCGATGATGTTTGCGCCCCTTGCCTTTGCGTGCTCATATTCTTCAAGGCAGAGTATGCCTGCGCCTTCGCCCAGCACAAAGCCCTGTCTGTTGGCATCGAAGGGGGTGGACGCCTTATCCAGCTCGGTCGCCTGAGAGAGTGCCTTCATGTTGTTGAAGCCGCTCAGTGCGAATCTGGATATGCATGCTTCCGAACCGCCGCAGAGACAAGCATCGAGGTAGCCGTCCTTGATCTTGCGGAAAGCTTCGCCTATGGCATGTGTAGCGGACGAACATGCGGTGGTGGTGCAGTAGTTGTCGCCTTTGAAGCCTGTCTTCATAGCGACGGTGCCTGCTGCCATATTGCCTATCATCATGGGTATGAAGAATACTGATACCTTATCGGGCTTCTCGTTGAACTTGGTCACCTCAGCCTCTGTCATGTTAAGACCGCCTATGCCGACGCCGATGATGACGCCCACACGGAAGGGGTCGAGGTCTTTAAGGTCGGTGCCTGCGTTTTCAAGCGCCTGCTTTGAAGCTGCAAGTGCGAACTGTGTGAATCTGTCCATGCGCTTTGCTTCTTTTTTCTCTATGTACAGGGTGGGGTCAAAATCCTTTACCGCACCTACTATCTTAACGGGAAAATCCGATGCATCGAACTGGTCGATGAAGCTCAGACCATTCTTGTTAGCCTTGATGTTCTCCCAGAACTCCTCCACGTTCTTGCCAAGAGGGTTTATGGTTCCCATGCCCGTTATGACTACTCTTCTGCTCAATTGAAACACTCCTTACTTTTTTAGGGATATATCCATATACTCTTATCGGTCATGCATCACATCATTATGCCGCCGCTTATCTCGATGACCTGTCCTGTAACATAAGCTGCGTCCTTAGAAGCTAAGAAGGATACCACGCCTGCGATGTCCTCCACCTCGCCGAAACGCTTCATAGCTATCTGACCGAGCATTGCGTTTTTCTGCTCATCAGTCAGCTTGTCGGTCATGGGGGTCTTGATGAATCCAGGTGCTACTGCGTTGCAGGTGATACCTCTCGAACCCAGTTCCTTAGCAACTGTCTTGGTCATGCCGATGATGGCAGCCTTAGTTGCGGAATAGTTTATCTGTCCGGGGTTGC
>CAMNMO010000133.1 GCA_946544695.1 uncultured Ruminococcus sp.
TTACATACCTACGCAACTCAAGCCCTTCTTTTGATAAATGAATCGGTAGAAGAGGACGGGCTTTGCAGCAAAGAAGAAACGCCCGTCTTTACCGAACCGGATATCCCGGTAAAAAGCGTGTCGGTAAAGGCAGGCGATAAGGTAAACGAGGGTGATGAACTTTTCGCTCTTGACAGCGAAAGGCTGCTCAGACTGATAAACGATCTTGAGACTGAGCGCAACGAAGATATCATAAACAGAAACGGTAGTCTCGCTAAAGCTTCCCTTGATGCCGAAGAGGATGGGAGTGATATCCCCGACACCGAATCTGAGGTGCTTTCCCTGAGTATTGCTCATAAGCAGGAGAAGATAGACAGATACTTAAAGCTCTACCAAAACGGCGGCAGAGTCTGCGCTCCCTGCGGCGGAACGGTCACAAGGGTAGAGATAAAGACCGGCGACCTCACTCAGCAGTCCGCAGCCCTGCTGATAGGCAGTGACATTCAGCCCACCGCAGCAGTAGCTGATAAAAAGCAGCAGCTTGCAGCTATCATGGAGCTGATAGAGCAGGACGGCGCTGTGGTCAGTCCCGCCGACGGTCATGTGATGCAGCAGTCGCTGCGTGCCGGCGGTCAGACGGGTGACGGAGCTGCGGTCTGCATAGCAGACGAGACTTCCCCCATGATATTCTCCGCCGATGTATCCGAAGAGGATGCAAGGAACATATCAGTAGGCGACAGCGCACAGATATCTTTCAGAGGCGGCAGGGTAGTGGTGAACGACTGCCGGATAGCTTCAATGACCAGGTCTGAGAGCGGTGACGGCTTTCGGCTGACTATCCCGCTTGAAAACAGCCAGGTCAGCAGCGGCGAGACAGGAGAGCTGACTCTTTCGGCATCCGCCGCTGAAGCCTCTGACTGCGTGCCCAACATCGCAGTAAAGGGCGGCAAAAACGACAAGTGTATATACGTACTGCGCACCGAAGAGGGCTTTCTCGGTGAAGAATACCACGCCGAGCGTCTGAGCGTTACCACCGGGCTTTCAAACGAAGGCTTCACAGCCCTTGACGACACAGGTCTTACTGAGGAAGATCGGGTCATCTGCACAGACCGTGAGCTTAAAGACGGCCAGACGGTCAGGGTGAGGGAATAGCTCACTCGTATAGTTCAAAATCAACGTCCTCCAGTTCACCTGCACCTGAACGTTAGCCAGCCTTGAAAGGGCAGTAACGTCCAGCTTGTAAAACAGCCATACCGAAATGAAAAGCAGTATCACGCCCGAAATATCAATTATCTCACGCAGGTAAGGCACTGAAAACATCATGCCGTCACCGGCGACAGCCTTTCTGTGCCGAGGAATTTCTTCGCAAGCCACGAATACAGGAAAAGCAGCAGGATATAGATAACAGCCACAGAGGTATTGAGCACAGCTATGTATCCAAAGTCGCCCGAACCGTCGCTGCCGTTCACGATCCTTCCAAACCGGGGTATGGCAAACGTCAGGAAATAGTCGATAACTATCGCTTCGATGTAGGCGAAAAATGGGCTTGTCAGAGTCGCAATAATAAACAGCAGTATCCTGTTCTTCCCCTTTTTCCAGAAGCATTTTTTGATGGAAAGACAGAATATGACCGTAAACCATACTATAAATGAGATCGAGATAACATAATCAAATATGGTTATCCCCTTAACACACCACTGCAAAATACCTTTATCAATGAGGAAAAACTGAGTTGATGTTATCCTTCCCCCGCCGCAGGCGGGGGAAAGATAACCGCCAACTGTATTCAATTCCCGATATAACATCGTTTATTTTGGTGTATCAGCGGGATAATCACATAATCAAATGATAATAAGATCTTTCCCATAGTCTGCCACCCTCTCAAATCAATTAAGGCAACACCGCACAACCACCGACTAACGCCTTTGCGCACGTCTTGCTTGCATATTTTTCGTCATAGCAACCAAAAACTCTGACGAAAGATCTGACTGCGCAATCCGCACACAATTGTTGTGCGGTATTGTTTTATTTTCCGAGGCTTCTGGCATAAGTGTGGGTGGGGATCCACCTTTTGCACTCACATCAGAGCTGTTCTTAGATTCCGCACCGGAGGTACTCCTGAATATGGAATCTGCCAAATCTCTCTGCAAGAAACTGCTCAACTTCAAGAATACAGTCATCACAGGCTGCGAGTTCTATACAGATACTGATAGCGTCAACCACATTCGCATTCAGGCACGTCCGAGCAAGTGGCACGAGAACGATTGCCCTTACTGTCACAGGCGCTGTCCGGGATATGATTCCCGTTGCAGGAAGTCCCGCATTTGGAGAGCTCTTGATTGGGGTGCAACGCTTGTCGAGATCGAATACCAGACGCATCGCATTGCGTGTCCTGAGCACGGAGTTGTCGTTGCTGATGTTCCGTGGGCGTATCCCGGCAGCGGCTTCACAAAGGATTTTGACCTGACAGCAGCTTGGTTTGCGGTACATCTTCCCCGCAGCGTTGTTGCGGAGTATTTCCGTGTCGATTGGGAAACTGTAGGCAGATGTGTCAGCCGCACAAAAGAAGTGATCGAGCCTGAAATTTCACGCAGATCGGACGATCTTGTCAACATCGGGATAGACGAGACAAGCTACAAAAAGGGGCATAAATACATCACTGTCATCGTCAATCACGACACGAACACTGTGGTGTGGGTTGCCCTTGGTCACGGGAAATCTGTGCTTGAACAATTCTATCAGCAGCTCACCGAAGAACAGCGTGCAAGCATTAAGGTTGTCACAGGTGACGGCGCAAAATGGATCACGGAGTGCGTCAATGAGTTTACTCCCGACTGTGCTCGCTGCGTTGATCAGTTCCATGTTGTACAGCGGGCTATGGATGCACTTGATGAAGTCAGACGAGAGTCATGGCGTGATGCCTATGCGCAAGTAAAGGCGCTTAAAAAAACTAACCCTCGCAATCCCGGCAGACCGAAAGAAGATGAGCCTGTCACACAGGAAATCCGTCAGGCTGCTGATAAGGCTGATAAGATCAAAGGCTCATCATATGCTCTCGGCAAAGCACCGGAGCATCTGACAGAAAAGCAGAAGATCAGAGTTGAAATGATCTCCAAAACCGATAAACGCTTGTATCGTGCTTACTGCCTCAAAGAATCATTACGGCTTCTTCTGAAACTGAAAAATTCGGACGAAGCAGAGGTCGAATTGAAACATTGGCTGTGGCGGGCATCGCACAGCCGTATCCCTGCTGTGTATGAGCTTTACAAGAAGATTCAACGGCACAAGGATCATATATTGAATGCCATACGCCTGGGGATGAGCAATGCCAGAATTGAAGCTACCAACAACAAGATCAAGCTTGTCATCCGCAAAGCATACGGCTTTCGCAATACCCGGAATCTGATCGATATGGTATACCCGGTTTGCTCAGATTTACACATTCCACTTCCCAACCGAAAACCTATACTGGGATTGTGACGTGTTTATGGGCTTTTAGGCTGATTTCTACCCACCATCATGCCTGAAGAGCCGAATATGTTATTATCAACAAAGTATGTAGCATTTTTTGTTTCGTCAATTAGTGCATTTACTGTTTACAAATATAGTATAGCAGCTGTGTAGTCGCAGTATAAATAAACCATATCACTTCAAACCTGTGATGATAGTAAGTAACATATGCGATAATACTAAGAGCTATATTATATAGATCGACCAGACTCACACACTAAACAGTCACCTATGCTTTTTCAGCTTGCGATACTAATTGTAGGTTGCTCTGACTTCGCCAAGCTATAATACTTAGTTTGATAATAAGTTCCTCTAACTGATATGCTTGTGAAGCTCGGTCATTCCTATAATCACACACATATCAATTAGGTATGGTGCAGCTTGCCGTCAAACCGCTTGCCTTTCAGTGCGGCGGCAGGCTGGTGTGTCCTCACTTATCCTCATCGTCTGACAGTCAAAGGAATCGCCTTATGTAGGTTGTGATACTGTTGTATTATACTCATTTTGAGTTATGTTTGTTGCAGGGAACAAAATGAAGGTGAGGTGATGGAGAAGTTGGGCAGAGTATTTGGGTGATATATGTTTGCTGAGTGGTTGACTTTGCCCTCAATTTAGGTTATAATATAAGTAACAAACAGCGCAGCAAAGGAGGGCGCATTATGGGTATCTACCTCAATCCGAACAACGTGAATTTCTACAACGCAGTACACGATGACATATATGTTGACAAAACCTCAATGATAGACTTTACAAATGGCTGTCTGAACAAATCCAGCAGATTTATGTGTGTCAGCCGTCCGAGGCGTTTCGGCAAGAGTATGGCTGCGGCTATGCTGGCAGCGTATTACAGCAAAGGGTGCGATTCAAGGGAACTGTTCAAAGGGCTGGATATTGAGGGTATGCCGAGCTTTGAGAGTGAGCTGAATCAGAACAATGTTATCTACATTGACATATCACAGTTTCGTAGCAGGGCGAATGTTACAGGCAGGCTTGCCACGCTCGATCTTCTTCAAAAGGCAGTTATAGAAGAGCTTGCCGCCGAATATCCTGAAATTGTTTCGGGTGATGATAATGATATGCCGAGCGTACTCGAAAAGGTGAATTACAAAACTGGCGATACCTTCATCATAATAATTGATGAATGGGACTGCCTGTTCAGAGAGGATACCAATAAAGACGAGCAGGAGCGTTATATTATGTTCCTGCGGGGTATGTTCAAAAGCGTATCGGCGGAAAGGTTTGTCAAGCTGGCGTATATCACGGGTATTCTCCCTATCAAGAAGTATGGTACGCAAAGTGCGTTGAACAACTTCTGGGAGTACACAATGGTTGCTCCGTATGGTCTGGCTAAGTATGTCGGTTTTACCGAGAATGAGGTCTGGAAACTTTGTGCAGAGCATGATATGAGCTTTGCAGAAACCAAACGCTGGTATGACGGATATTCGTTTGAAGATGAAAGATCGGTATATGCTCCCAACTCTGTTGTAATGTCTATGAGGCGTAAAAAATTCGGTAATTTCTGGACAAGCACCGAGACCTATGAGTCGATAAAAATGTATATCGAGATGAACTTCGACGGTCTGCGTGATGCTGTTATCAGAATGCTGGGCGGTCAGCGTGTGGAGATAAGTACACGAAAGTTCCAGAACGATATGAAAAGCGTTGACAGTGCAGATGATGTGCTTACCCTGCTTGTGCATCTGGGGTATCTGGCATTTGATTCGGAGGAGAGCGAGGTCTATATACCTAATCAAGAGATAGCCATAGAGTTTGCAAATGCCGTCGATGACAAAGGCTGGGGTATCGTAGGTGAAGCCATAAGGCAGTCGAATGCGCTGATGAAGGCTACTATCGAGGGTGATGCTGACCTTGTGGCAGAAAGGCTGGAGCAGATACACGAAGCCAACACTTCTGTGCTGGCATATAATAATGAAAACTCGCTCAGCTGTGCGGTGACGATAGCGTATTATTCCGCAAGAAAAGACTACACGATGATAAGAGAGCTGCCCGCTGGCAAGGGCTTTGCAGACATTGTATTTATTCCACGCAGGAATTGCAGTAAGCCTGCAATGATCGTGGAGTTAAAATACAACAGCTCGGCAGACGGTGCGATAGAACAGATAAAGAGCAAGAGATACACTGGCGCACTTGATGATTATTCGGGCGAGATACTGCTCGTGGGTATCAATTACGATAAAGAGCAAAAAAAGCACAAATGTGTTATTGAGAGGATAAGTAAATAAGGATATTAGCCCCCCCGCAGGTCTTGATCGGTCTGCGGGGGTTTTGCTGCTATGCAAAAATGCAGTATTTTTTCGCACAACCACCAAAATGACTTTAGCAGCCTGTCACTCCGTACAAGTCTTTGTATCACTTTGATTGAGGGAGCGTCTGCAAATTCTTCAGTCACAAATGCTTTTGCTTGAGCCAGCGTCAGTATTGGTGTACAGAGGTGATACACCTTAGCCAACAAAGCGTGTTTTTGTTTGTAAAAGCGCCGATTTAGAGGGTGTTTTGACCTTGTGCAGGAAGAATTATAACTGTATTTTGTGTTTGAAGGAGTGTTTGTATGGGCAATTATCTTTACGAATATGGCTGCCTTAAAGCGGACGTTGATACTGATATTAAGCGAGTTAATTTCGGTAATAGCCAGCCAACGTTCACTGACAAGGCTATCAAATGTTATCTGCTGCTGGGCGAGTATATCAATTCGGCTGCTTTCTCACCAACAGCAAAGGACAAGGCAGTAATGCAGATGCGTGATATGGACAGTGCCGAAGTTGCAAGGAGACTGGGGATATCGGAGAGTGCTGTTCGGAGTAAGAAGTCTGTGGCAGCCAAGCAGATGTCTGAACAGCTGGGCGACGATGTTTTTGAAATCATACGTTCTGGTAATGATGAGAAAATAGACATCCTCATCACTAAATTTCGTATGTTGATCGGGTACAAGCGTCCTGCCGATTGGTTGCAGCCAAGTATTATGGCTTGGTACAATGGCGGTACTTACGTTGATGACAGGGTGTACTCACTCAACGAGTGCAGTAAGGAGCTGCGGCTGCTTGCTTTGCTTGACAAGAACCTTGTCGCAGGGTACAACACCGATAAGATGGGGTTTCTGATCTATCTGCTGTCTGGCAACTCGGTACAAGGATGTAAATACCAACGTGGAATCGTACTTCACAATGTTTTTGCCCTGCAAGAACAGCTGAGGAAATGGCTTCGTGATGGAAGCATTGAGTAGCAGGGGTATACAGATAATAGCCGTAGGGCGCTCAGAAATGCGTTCTACGGCGTTTTCTTTTTTGGGGTATAGTTTCGCTGCCCTGACTCGTAAAACCTCACCACGGATTTTTTATTTTGTCCTGGGGCATTCTGACGAAAACATGAAATTGGCAAAACGGGATATGGGGGTAATCTTTTGTTCTTATTATGCTTGAATTGTTTCTATTAAGCTGATACTGTTCCAATCAAGATTTTCCTGTGACGATCAAGGCTGGGAGTGTTCATATCAAGGCTTTGATTGATTGTATTAAGCTTACACTGAAATTATTAAAGCTTAAGCTGATCTGATTAAATCTGGATTTGAGATTATTAAGTCTGACTTTGTTCTTATCAATGCTGAAAATGTCCGAAAAAACGTTCTGGAAGATGACGGCAAAGAACCCGAACGCAGTGTATGCCTGCCTGAATTTCGGTGAAGCGTATTCGCCCGATGAGATAGCGGAGCAGAGTATTCTTATCAATGGGGATATTCGTGAGGTGCTGAATGTTTAGCTTAATATTGATTTGAGCCTTGCTCTCTGTTTTGAGTACAAGGCTCTTTTTATGTCAATAGGGTTTGCTTTAATTGTGGTGTGCGCCAAAATAATATATTGGACTTGTACGGAACGGTTTACAGGTGCGCCAATAGACTACAGTCTGATGACAAACATCTTCGT
>CAMNMO010000134.1 GCA_946544695.1 uncultured Ruminococcus sp.
AACACCATATTTTACAGCCGTAATGCATGTTCAAACCTTTGTATTATGCAAAAATAGATTTCCGTGTTCGGACTGTTATGACTATTGACTTTGATCTGATCATGCTGTATAATGGAAGTGTTATAATTTTACAATTCAAGAGGGATATTTTGGATATGAAGGATATTACTGAACTTGACAGCAAAAAGCGAACTTCGTCAGACAGATCATGGAAGATGCTGCTTGTTTTCTTGATACTTGCCTCTGTCGTTTTTTCAGTGTACTACGGGTATAAAGCATACAAGCAGTATAAGTTCAACAAGCAGTGGCAGTCACAGAATGAGATAGCAGAAGCGAATGCCCTTGAATATGTCAGGGATAAGTATGCAATAGATGCAAAAGTCGTATCTTTGTCAAATGATGAATATAAAAGCGGACCTAACGACGACTACTGGATAACCAGAATTTACAACACCGTTACTCTCGAAAGTGACGGTCACAAATTTAATGTTATTGTAAAATGGCAGGAAAGGTCTCCCGAGGGATGTGACAACTATTATACTTATGAGATAGAGGAATATCTGAAACAACAGATATCTGAAAGCTGTCACGGCAAAACTGCGTATACCATCATATCAGAGTACACCAAAGTGAATGATGATATGTGGGCTTCCATAGACCGCAGCGGTGTATATCTGGCTAAAGATGAACACTTTGACGGCAGTGACCTGAAAGGCGTACTGAAAGATTGCAAATTATTTGTGGAGACTGCTGTTGTTGATACTGTTTTTGATGACTGCGAACTGTTCGATATGTTTGCGCAGATAGATGCAGATGCCGACTTCTATTCGTTTGATACGACGGAACATCTGGAAGCTGCAAAGGAAGTTAAGAGGACGTTCGATATGGGGATAATGGAGTATGCTCCTTACATCACCGACTATCGCTCGATACACGACGGACAGGATATTCACCGTGATATCGGAGTAAAGACTAAGGACGATATGTTGTTCAGGTCGATTCCCGACGGTCATTCGGAGTCTGATGCTTCTGTCTTCGATAAGGCAGCTATCAAGGATTGTGATAATATTGATTTCTATTATAGTTATAATAAGCTGAGCGAGTATCTCAGTTCGCCCATCACCGACGGATATATCGTTAGCAGAGACGGTGTGTGGGGTGATGTCTGCATTTATTATCCGCTTGAAAAGCTGAAAGACCATGATATAGAAGATGTGGGGCTTGCGTGGGCAGAATCTTCCGCACGGTACGGTATAATTCGTCCGATAATTGCTGATGAGTACGCTGTGTTCATTCTCCGCACAGGCTTATATTAAACGTCATAAATTTTCTGACTTATCCCGACCACAAAGCCAAAAACCACAGGCTTTGCGCTCGGTCTAAGTGAAAATTTATATGTCGTTTACTATAACTTTTAAGCTGGTCGATACAAAAGGGCTTGAACCCCTCTGACCTGAATAGGGGGATAATATATTTATCTGACCGCCTGCGCTTTATGATATGCAGGCGGTCTTTTGCTTGGCGTGGTAAGTTAGCCTTGTCTAAAATTGTTAACAAAGGTTAAACTTTTGGATTATCACTTGCAATCTTTTACTGATTGTGCTATAATAAAGTTAGTTAAAGTTAACTAACTTTGCCGATCACTAAATATCGGCATAAGCATAAGCCTGTCCGAATACATTATATTGATGTCAGTCTACCGTCAACAGCGGGGGACCGACCATGAGTGCAGGCAGTAAGGAAGGTAAGTAAAAACATGACACTGAAAGAATTGCAGATAGGCAAGTCCGCCGTTATCACAGAGGTGGGCGGTGAGGGCGCACTGAGACAGCATTTTCTGGACATGGGCGTTATCCCGGGGGCAGAGGTAAAGGTGCTCAAATATGCACCGCTGGGTGACCCGATGGAACTGCTGATACACGGCTATTCGCTCAGCCTGCGCCTGGCTGACGCAGACCGTATAGGCGTGACCGAACTTGAAAAAGACACGGCAGACACCGAGGAGGAACATCACCATAAACACCGTGAACACCCGGGCTTCGGTGAGGGCGGCAGATATCACGAGGCACACCCCGAAAAGCCCACTCCGCTGCCCGATGACACCAAGCTGACCTTTGCATTGGTCGGCAACCAGAACAGCGGAAAGACCACGCTTTTCAACCGACTGACAGGTTCAAATCAGCATGTAGGAAATTTCCCGGGCGTTACCGTTGACAGAAAGGACGGACCCATCAAGGGTCACCCGAACACACTTGTCACCGACCTGCCCGGTATCTACTCCATGTCGCCGTACAGCAGCGAGGAGGTGGTCAGCCGAAGCTTTGTGCTTGACGAAAAGCCCCGTGGCATAATCAATATAGTTGATGCCACCAACATCGAGCGCAATCTTTACCTGACCATGCAGCTGCTTGAAATGGACGTGCCGATGGTCGTGGCGCTGAATATGATGGACGAGGTAACTGCCAACGGCGGCAGCGTTGATATCAACGAGATGGAAGCCATGCTTGGCGTGCCTGTGGTGCCCATATCGGCAGCGAAAAATTCGGGCGTTGATGAACTCATCGACCATGCCGAACATGTTGCACACTTTCAGGAAAAGCCCATGCGTCAGGATTTCTGCGATGAAAACGACTGCGGCGGCGCAGTACACCGCTGTCTGCACGGTATAGCACATCTTATAGAGGACCATGCCAGGCGTGCGGGACTGCCTGTGCGTTTCGCAGCAAGCAAGGTCATCGAGGGCGATGACCTTGTGCTGAAACAGCTTTCACTTGACAGCAACGAGCTTGAAACTGTCGAGCACATCGTTTTGCAGATGGAGAAGGAGCGTGGTCTTGACCGCAGCGCTGCCATTGCCGATATGCGCTTTGCTTTCATACAGAAGGTAACACGCAGCGCAGTCAAAAAGCCCCGTGAGAGCCGTGAACATATCCGCAGCCGCAAGATAGACAAGATACTTACAGGCAGGTTCACAGCGATACCCATGTTCGTCGTGATAATGGGTCTGGTGTTCTGGCTGACCTTCGGTGTGATAGGCGCAGGGCTGCAAGGTCTGCTGGAAACAGGTATAGACAAGCTTATAGCGCTGGCAGACGGTGCCATGAAAAAGGCAGAAGTCAACGAGGTCATACATAGCCTGCTGGTGGACGGCGTGTTTGCGGGCGTGGGCAGTGTATTGAGCTTCCTGCCCATAATCGTCACACTGTTCTTCTTCCTGTCGCTGCTTGAGGACAGCGGCTACATAGCCCGTGTGGCATTCTTCATGGATAAGGCGCTGAGGAAGATAGGTCTTTCGGGACGAAGCATAGTGCCGATGCTGATAGGTTTCGGCTGCACGGTGCCCGCAGTAATGGCAACAAGGACTCTCCCCAGTGAACGTGACCGTAAAATGACCATACTTCTCACACCGTTCATGAGTTGCACTGCAAAGCTGCCTATCTATGCGTTTTTCGCCGCTGCATTTTTCCCGGGAAAAAGTACGCTGATCGTGGTGATGCTTTATATCATAGGCATACTGACGAGTATTTTCGTGGCATGCATATATAAGAACACTGTTTTCAAAGGCGAAGCTGTTCCGTTTGTTATGGAACTTCCCAACTACCGTATGCCCGCTGCCAAAAACGTACTTCAGCTGCTTTGGGACAAGGCTAAGGATTTCCTGCAAAGGGCGTTTTCTGTGATACTAATTGCAACGGTGGCAGTATGGTTTTTGCAAAGCTTTGATATGCACCTGCACCTTGTCAAGAATTCAGAGGACAGCATACTGGCTGCCGCATCAGGTCTGCTGGCACCGCTGTTTACGCCTCTGGGGCTTGGTGACTGGCGCATCGTGACCTCGCTGATAAGCGGTTTCATGGCAAAGGAAAGTGTGGTATCCACTCTGGAGGTACTGTTCTCGGGAAATGTGGATACTGCAATGACTTCGCTGGGCGCAGCGAGCCTGTTGGTGTTCTCGCTGTTGTATACTCCCTGCGTTGCAGCTATCGCAGCAGTCAAGCGAGAGTTGGGCAAAAAGTGGGCAGTCACACTTGTGCTGTGGCAGTGTGCTATCGCATGGGTGGCAGCCCTTGCAGTCAGACTTATAGGTATGCTTTTCGGAGGTGTCTGAATGAACGCAGTTGATATAGTATTGATAGTGCTGACAGCAGCAGCGCTGATATTTGCAGCGCTGCACTGTATCAGAAAAAAAGGCAGATGCAGCTGCGGCTGCGAAGGCTGCACATATAAATGTAAAGGTAAGGGCTGATAAATAGAATCTCAATTTGGTTGTGTATTGTTTCCCCCGCCGAAGGCGGGGGGAACAATACGAAAAAAAGCCATTCTGTATCATCAGCAATACACTTCAAAATTGGGAGTAAAAAGATAGCCGCAGTTTTCCGTGAATGATGGAAAACTGCGGCTTTGCTATTTGGTTTAATGGCTATCCCGCTGACATGTCATAATAAACTGATGGCAGCAAGCGGTTTTAAAGAACGTCAGGCGCTTGGCGTATATCGCTCAATTATCCTTTGATTTACCGCATTTTCAACCGTTGTGCAAAAGGGATAGTCATATTTATTATTCACGTTCCTGCCAGTTCATACGGAAATAATTCTCACGGTACTGTTTAGGTGTCAGACCCGTGTGCTTTTTAAAGCATGCGATGAAGTGGCTGTGCGAACTGAAATTCAGGTAATTGCCGATATCAAGCGGTGAATACTCGGAGAATTTCAGCATGTTCTCAGCTGCCTGTATCCTGCGGGACATGATGTAGTCTGATATGGTCACGCCGACCTCCTGCTTGAAAAGCTTTGAGAGGTACTGCGGTGTCAGTCCCAGTTTGTCAGCTATCTCCTGAACACGCACGCCGCTGTAAATATTATCATAGATAAGGTCAAGGCACATCAGAACATGCTTTGAGTATGCATTGCCCGAATTGACCTTCTGCATGCGCTTGCAGTATTCCATAAAAACCTCGTGGTGTATCTGCGAAAGCTGTTCTTCGGTGGTGCTTTCGTCAAGGCGGTTTATGAAAATATCGCTTATGGTATAGCTTGTTTCGGTGGGCAGACCTTTTTCTATGCAGAATCGGGCTATAAGTGCTATCGTTATCGTCAGGTGATACTTGATATTGCGCACGGGGTCCTTGCTGAGTTTTCCGTAACCCTCAACAGCCAGCGGGGTATACAGTTTCTGCACCCTTTCGATATTGCCCGCTGCCACAGCGGAATAGAATTCAAGCTCCTTCTCATAAGGCGAATGTACCTTGCCCGTTTCCTGCTGCATGAATTCTCTGTGCGAGAGTTCTTTATTGATGCCCATAAAGAGCACCTCCTTGACGGTCGTAGTTTGGCTGTTTGTATTATACCACATGGTCGTCTCCTTGTCAATTATGGTTTTTATCGTTCTCTTGATGACAGTCGTGCCCTGTCGCCTTATCTATTGCGAAAAGGGGATCCGCAGCGGCATAGAGTACTACAAAATGTACAGTTGCCGATGACAGTGAAAAAACCAAAGCAGCAAGCATCTCTGCCTGCTGCTCTGGTAAACCGGAATATAAAAATGAAGGATATTATAGCATTGTAAAGCAGAATATTATTCTTCTGTTTTCTCCTGTGCCTCTTTGATGAGGTAATCGAGAGCCTTTTCATTTTCAGCAACGATAGCTGTCCATGTATTGGTCTCAGCAGGATTCATCGTACCCTTGATTATACCGTCTGTCAGGCTGGAAAGGTCGGTGGAAACGCCCTGTGCAAATTCAAATACAGGGTGTTCAGCTGCCCTGGCGTATATCTCATCACGCATTTCCAGCATCTCATCTGTCCAGCCATAGTCATTCTTGTACTGGTCAAGAGTTATCTGGTGTGCTGCCTGGTCGGTCTCTGCATATCTTGTGCAGTCCAGCCATGCTGCAACGCCTTCGGGGTTAGCAGCGTTCTTTGCAATGCAGAAGCCGTGTACTCTTGAAGGAACATACATAGCATCACTGTCCTTAGCGCAGGGAACAGGCACGAACATTACCTCACCTGCGGACAGATCGCCGTAAGGTGCAGTAACGCTGGGTGCGTCCTCGATAGCCCAAAGACCGATGGGGTAGAACAGAGTCTCGCCTGATGCGATACCTGTGCCGAAAACATCGCCCCTGACCTTCCAGTCATGCAGATGCTTGGGGTAAACTACCTCATTCTTCTGCAGATCGTACATCATGTTCTGTGCTTTGGCAAGTTCGG
This sequence comes from uncultured Ruminococcus sp., assembly GCA_946544695.1. Classification (GTDB taxonomy): domain Bacteria; phylum Bacillota; class Clostridia; order Oscillospirales; family Ruminococcaceae; genus Hominimerdicola. The sequence goes on from CAMNMO010000134.1 coordinate 6,210, forward strand.
GCGAAGATATGTTGTTGACTATCTTTCCGTCCTCCATGCCTACCAGCGGCTTGCCTGAGGACTCTGTCAGCGCATTCTCATAGTACCAGCCGTCCATAGCCCACTTGTCGCTCTCAGCATCGGTGAACTCTATGCACATCTCAGTGAGTTTATCCCAGTTCCACTCGCCGTCATAGTAAAGTTCAGCGGGATCTTCAAGACCGTTCTCTTCGATGACATTCTTGTTGTAGATCCAGATATAGCTGGGGTCAACACGGCTCACTGCCACATAGTGACCGCCCTTGTAAACGAACTGGTCGTTAGCTTCCTTCATGTCTATCCACAGGGGTGACTCGAAGTCGATGTAGTCGTCAATAGGTTCTATCATATTCTTGATAGCGCCCTTAGGGAAAACGTCCATATCGTCAGCGCCGATGAAGTCGGGTGAATCACCTGACATTATCAGCTTAGCCAGGTCGTCGAACTTGGTATCCCAGGTGGTCTGGATATAATTGATCTTGCCGTTGTACTTGGTCTGGAAAAGTGCCAGGTCAACGCCGATCTCCTTATCCACAGAAGCGGTGGGGTTTATATCATAGAATGAGAACCACTTGATCTCGTTGTTTTCAAGTTCTCTGACATTTTCCATATCACCTGCAAGGCGGTCAACGATATCCTGCTGGCTTTCTTCCAGTTTCTTTTCGGGCATGGACTCAGCGCTGTCAGCAGTATTTGCTGCGCCTGAATTTCCGCCGTTGTCAGTATCGTTGCCTGCACCGCAAGCTGCCATTCCAAGAGCGAGTGCCAGTGCAAGAAGCCCCGCTGCTGTCTTCTTTAATGTACTCATATTGAATATACCTCCGTAGATACCCTGTTATGCAACGATGATCCTTCCCCCTTTATAACAGGGGGAAGACCATTCTTATACATTATTTTGAGAGTTTGATCATTTCTTCTTCTTTGCAACCACTGCGCCTGCGCCTGCCAGTGCCATCAGACCGAATACAGTACCTGCGGCAGCACCTGTATTGCTGTTGGTAGCATCGCTTGCAGAGGAAGATGTTGCAGTAGTAGTTGTTGTGGTGGTTGTTGTAGTAGTTGCAGCTGCCTTGCTTTCAGCCTTGGATTCCTCAGCCTTGCTTTCAGTCTTGGATTCCTCTGCCTTAGACTCCTCAGCCTTGCTTTCTTCAGCCTTAGACTCC
>CAMNMO010000135.1 GCA_946544695.1 uncultured Ruminococcus sp.
GAATCAACAGCCCCTAATAATAATACTGTTATATATTTCTTTAGTTATGTTTTATTTGCAGAAAAAAATGCACGGTTTTATTTTTTCTGCTTTGATTATCAACATTCAGTCTGAAAGATCAGGCTGTGAATGAAGATCGAAAGGATGATAATATGAAATTTATCTGTTCCAAGTCATCGCTTTATGATGCTATCGTAAATGTATCAAAGGCGGTATCCGAAAGATCGACTCTGCCGTCACTGGAAGGCATAAAGTTCAGTCTGGCAGATTCGCTGCTGGAACTTACAGGCTATAATCTGGAGATGGGCATAAGAACAGTTATCTCTGTAAGAAGCGATGATAAGGGCAGCTGCATAATGAATGCAAAGCTGTTCTCGGAAATGATAAAGAAAATGGATACCGAGGAGATAATGATAGATGTATCCGAAAGCTATCAGGTGACTATCTCGGGAAGTTCCACAAAGACAACATTCAATATGTTCGCAGCTTCCGCTGAGGATTATCCCGAACTGCCCGAAAAGGACAGCGAGACTCAGATACCGATTGCACAGCCTGTGCTGAAAAATATGATAGCACAGACAAAATTTGCTGTGGCAATGACCGATGACAAGCCCATACTGAAAGGTGAGTTGTTTGATATAGAGGACAATACACTTACGATGGTAGCTATCGACGGTTACAGAATGGCTGTAAGATATGAACCTGTAAAGTATAATGAACCCATCAAGTTCGTTGTACCCTCAAAGTCACTGTCAGAGATACAGTCTCTTTTAAGCGACAATGAGGACGACACTGTGTACATACACCCTTCAAGAAAGCACATAATCTTCGATATCGGCGGATATGTGGTTTATTCAAGACTGCTGGAGGGAGATTTCCACCCGTATAAGTCTGCGATACCCAACAGTTCCAATACCGATGTTGTGGTTGACAGAAAAGCTCTGATATCCACACTGGAAAGGGCTATGCTGCTGATAAATGACCGCTCGCCTTCACCTGTAAGGTGCTATTTCGAGAATGACCACGTAAAGATAAACTGCGTGGCTGCACTGGGCAAGATATCCGATGAGATAAGCGCCGATGTGACAGGTCCCGTTATAGAGATAGGTTTCAAGTGCAAATATCTGCTTGACCCGCTGAAGGTCATAGATGATGACAAGGTGAAGCTGAAAATGGGCGGAAGCCTGCTGGCAATGAAGATAGTTCCCTGTGAGGGCGAAAAGTATACCTATCTGGTACTGCCTGTACGCCTTCCGAGAGAATGATGAGGTTTTATTATGACATATAAGCAGCAGGAGGTAAGCATATCCTCCGAATTTATCAAGCTTGATTCTTTGCTGAAATTTGCAGGCATCGTGGAAACGGGCGGCATAGGCAAGGAGATAATCCTTGAAGAAAGGATAAAAGTAAACGGCGAAGTCTGCACCATGCGTGGCAAAAAGATACGTGAAGGCGATAAGGTGCAGATAGATGAGATAAAGACGGAACTGGTCATTGTCAGAAAATAAGTCTGAGGGCAGAGGGTAAGGTGCGATGTTCATTACAGAACTTTCCGTAAACGGCTTTAAAAATCTCAAAGGCATAGAAATAAAGCCGCACGAAAAGATCAACATTTTCTGCGGGCGCAATGCCCAGGGCAAAACAAACCTTATCGAAGCTATCTGGCTGTGCAGCGGCGCAAGAAGCTTCCGCAGCACAAAGGACAGGCGCATGATCGGTGATGATGAACAGGTCATGGAGATAGGACTTAAATTCAAAAACAGCTTCCGTGAACAGGATATCCGTTTTGCTATGTCAAGGACCGATCTTAAAGATAAGAACGTCACACTCAACGGCGTTAAACAAAAATCACCTTCAAAGCTTTTCGGCAGCCTCAACTGTGTGATATTCACGCCTGAGGTTCTGGAGCTGTCAAAGGGTTCGCCCGAAAACAGAAGGCAGTTTATCGACCTGTCTGTGGCACAGATAAAAAACACTTACAGCGCTGTCACTTATAAGTATGAGGCGCTGATAGAAAGACGCAACCTGCTGCTGAAAAATATAAACTTCGGCAGGGCACGCCGTGAAGAACTGGAAATGTGGGACGTTCAGCTGGCGCAGATGGGTGCATTCATCTCGCTGCACAGGTATAATTATACCAAAAAGCTGGGCAGCTACGCAGGCAGGCTCTACAACGAGATATCGGGCGGCAGCGAGGTGCTGGATATTGATTACAGCTCGACGGTGTATGACCGTGATATGCTGGACAAAGCTTCTGATTATACGGGAGAACTCAAAGACAGATACTTTGAGGTGCTGTGCAATAATATAGAAGATGACCTGAGGGCAGGCTTTACACAGAAGGGCGTTCACCGTGATGACCTGATATGCAGGATAAACGGCAAGCCCGTAAGAGAAGATGCTTCACAGGGACAGCACCGTTCTGCGGCGCTGATAATGAAGCTTTCACAGGCTTATATACTGTATGAGGAGATAAACGATCACCCTGTGATCCTGCTGGACGATGTTCTCAGTGAACTCGACCCGTCAAGACAGAGGTTCGTTATCTCAAAGATACATGATATGCAGGTGTTCATAACCTGCTGTGATATGAATATACCCTTTGATGAAAATTCTCACGGGAAGATATTCAATATAGAAAAGGGTCAGATAAAGAAAAAGTGACGATATGAAACTGGCAAGATGTGAGAAACAGCATATTTACCCGTCAGACAGATATTCAAAATGTCCGTTCTGTTCGGGACTTATAAATGACAAAAACAGGGCGAATTTTATAGAATATAAGCCTGTAAACAGCCAAAAGATAAACCTCAGTAAAGAACAGGAAAATAAGTATTCTATCCCCGAAATGACGCCGACAGTCTACACCGACAGGATATGGACAAAGGCTGATAAAATGGCGGCTATGCCCAAAAGAGAACTCCATATAAATACCAAACAGGAAAACAGAAAGATATGGCTGGATGAAAATACAAGAGGGCTGAGATATTTTTTCAGCATACTGGGGGAATTATTATCCTCCTTTGCTGAACATCTGGGTGATGATTAGGATATCGGTATGAAACCGGAAAGATGTGAAAACATGCATTTATATCCCACAGACAGGTATTCAGAATACCAGTTCTGTTCGGGGCTTATAAATGAAAATAATATGCGGCTGATGCTTGACGGAAAATTCGTCAACAAAAAGAAGGTCAGCCTGAAAAAAGATGAAAACGGCGTATATATCAGACCGACAGAAGAAAAGAAAAGATCCGAAGAAGTGGAATATTCATTCTTTTCCGTAGATTTCTGGAATTATGTGCCACGAGTATGTATAGTCATCATGATCCTGCTGTTTTATATACCTGTCGGACTAGAGATAGGATTCAGTTTTCTTCCGACAATGTTTGTGGCTGTGCTGATACTGCTGTTTTTGTTTGTTAAATGAGGTGTTATGGTGTATCTTCATATCGGCAATGACTATATAGTGAACAGCCGCAATATAGTGGGCATTTTCGATATAGAAAACAGTTCGACTTCCGCACTGACAAGAGATTATCTGGCGGCGGCGGAAAAAAACAAGCGTGTGACCTACTGCACATACGAACTGCCAAAAAGTTTCGTGGTGTGCTTTGATGATAAAACACTGGAGGAAAGGGTGTATATCAGTCAGCTTAGCTGTGCCACCCTGCTGAAAAGGTCTAAAAAAGCTGCATTTAAGGAGTTTCCTTTATGAAGATAGTAAAATGGGCAAAAAAGCATAAGCTGCTCATAATAGGGATAATACTCTATGTGGCGGTCTACTTTATAAGCACAAAATTCCCTGTGTGGAGGGAAAAGCATTATTACTACAAAGCTTTATACGGCAAAATGGTCGAGAGGGTCAATGACAATGATACATCTGACCTGATAAGGCTGTATATGCCGAATATAATACCTGATAACATTATCATCAGGAAGATACCGCTGGATTTTCTGTTTTACGGTATAGCCGATATAATGGCACCTATACATTTCGGTGTGGTCTTTTCGGTATGCCTGATAACCTACGGTGTACTGCTTGTGGATAAGATACTTGAAAAGCTGAAAACAGATGATATCGGCAAACTTGAGATGCTGCTGATAGGCTATCTTTTTGAAAACGTGATATTCTATCCGCTGGCGTTCGGCATAAGGTATATGGACGATATATTTGTCAAGTCGGTGGACAGGTTCGGTGATATGACGAACGGTCATCACAGCACAATAATGAATTTTGTGTTCCTTATATGTTTTCTTGTGATAATAGCCGTGATGATATTTGTGCTTTTACTGCCGTCGGTGGTGAACCTGTTATCATGCGTCGTTTACTGGCTGGCTTGCGTTCCCGTAAGGTGGCTGATAAGAGGTACAGATCATCTTATGGGAAAACTGCTGCCAAATATGGCAGGCGAGATAATAACAGCTGTCATAACAATGGTCATACTGCTGGTATTCAACATATTGTTCTGCAAGCTGCTGGAAAAATGCCAGATGCTCTCAATAAAACCGCTTAAATGGTTTTTCGGAAAATTCAGAAAAAACAGAACTGAACCTGCCGCTGAGAATGCGCCTGATGTAAGTTCTGAAATATATAATAACTATGAAGATCAGGATACCTGATAAACGGTATGTGATAATATTTGTCAGTACCTTATGCCGTGACCGTCATTGCAGACAGTTCGGTATTAGTTAGCAGGAGGTAGTATAATTTGGATAACGATAATATCAAAGAGATCAAGGAAGTCGAGATCGAAGATACCGAGTCTATCTCGCAGATCGACAAAAGCAACAACTACGACGAAAACCAGATAGAGGTACTGGAAGGTCTGGAGCCTGTAAGGGTAAGACCCGGTATGTACATTGGTTCAACAGGTCCTAAGGGTCTGCACCACCTGGTATATGAGATCGTGGATAATGCCATTGATGAAGCTCTGGCAGGATACTGCACCGAGATAATCGTCGATATTCTTCCGGGTGACGTTATCAGAGTTGTGGATAACGGCCGTGGTATACCGACAGGTATACACCCGAAGGAAGGAATTTCTGCGGCTACTGTCGTTTATACCGTGCTGCATGCGGGCGGTAAGTTCGGCGGCGGCGGCGGATATAAGGTGGCAGGCGGTCTGCACGGCGTTGGTGCATCTGTCGTTAACGCTCTGTCTGAATATCTCGAGCTTACTGTCTATGATGGCACTCACATACACTTCCAGCGCTTTGACAGGGGTCAGTACAGCGAACCTCTGAAAATCATAGGAGATACCGACAGAACAGGTACTGAGGTCAAGTTCAAGCCCGACCCCGAGATATTCCAGGAGACCACTACCTTTGATTATGAGGTGCTGCTGAAAAGACTGCGTGAGCAGGCTTTCCTCAATGCGGGCATAAAGATAGTATTCTCAGACCTGAGAGATGCTGAAAAGCCTGTCAGCGAAGTGCTGCACTATGAAGGCGGTATTCGTCAGTTCGTTGAACATATACACAAGACAAGAGGTGTTGAGCCGCTTTCCGAAGATGTTATATACATCAACGGCGTTGAGGACGATATGTTCGCAGAGATAGCTATGCAGTATAACGACACATATAACGAGATAATACTTTCGTTTGCAAATAATATACATACGCCCGACGGCGGTTCGCATGAAATGGCTTTCAAGAGTGCGCTGACAAAGATACTCAATGATTACGGCAAAGCTCATAATCTCATAAAGGACAATGACGACGCACTGATGGGCGAGGACTGCCGTGAAGGTCTGACTGCCATAGTTTCGGTAAAGCTGACTAACTGTGAGTTTGAAGGACAGACAAAGGGCAGACTGGGAAATCCCGAGGTAAGACCTTTCGTTGATAAGATGCTCAAGGAAAAGCTGAGAAATTACCTTGAGGAAAACCCCGCTGTGGCAAAGGCTATCTTCGATAAGTCATTGCAGGCACAGAAGGCAAGAGAAGCCGCTAAGAGGGCAAGAGAACTTACAAGAAGAAAATCGGTGCTGGAATCTGCATCACTTCCAGGTAAACTTGCTGACTGCTCTGAAAGAGATATGACCATGACCGAGATATACATCGTCGAGGGAGATTCTGCGGGCGGTTCTGCAAAGGAAGGCAGAGACAGACGCTATCAGGCTATACTCCCCCTCTGGGGCAAGATGCTGAACGTTGAAAAGGCACGTATCGACAGGGTTTACGGCAATGATAAGCTTATGCCTGTGGTAACGGCGCTGGGAACTTCCATCGGTGAGGATTTCGACCTGAGCAAGCTGAGATACGGCAAGGTCATCATCATGGCGGATGCCGATGTGGACGGCTCGCATATCAGAACTCTGCTGCTCACATTCTTCTTCAGATTCATGAGACCGCTCATCGAGCATGAACATGTATATCTGGCTCAGCCTCCCCTTTTCAAAGTCGAGAGAAACAAGAAGGTAAGATATGCCTTCACAGATGAAGAAAGAGATAAATACATCGCAGAGCTTTCCGAAAACGGCAAGCTGAAAGTTGCGGTGCAGAGATATAAGGGTCTTGGTGAGATGGACCCCGAACAGCTTTGGGAAACAACTATGGATCCCGAGCGCAGAACAATGATAAAGGTAACAATGGAAGATGCTGTCAAGGCAGATGAGATATTCACCATACTCATGGGCGACAAGGTAGGTCCACGTAAGGAATTTATCGAGAAGAACGCAGAGTATGTGAAGAATCTGGACGTATGATCCTGAAAAGTCAGTATAAGACAGCTTTGTGAGGAGCATAACATGGAAATAGATATTTCTCAGAACGGCGGAAGCATTGATGAGGCAGAGGAAAAGGTCGAAAAGTTCTATGAGCGTGAACTGCTTGATAAGGACGATGATGACGACGCACCCGAAAAGGAGTTCGTGCCGACAGGCGACCCCATTATATCCTTTGACTACAATGTTAAAAACGAAGAGGAAGAAGAAGCATTCACCGTTTTTCAGAAAAAGTATGTTTATAAGCGCAACTGGATAGTTACGGGGCTTTTCTCGGTGGTGGCACTGATGTTTGTTTTATCCATCGTGAAAAATCCTTCGGGTTATCTCAACTGGGTGCTGTGCTTTGTGTGCCTTGTGATGATATTCACCACCTGGTTCAACACCTTCCGTGTGAAAAAATATCTTATGAAAGCACTGGCTTCCCTTGAGGACGACAAGTATAAGTTCAGCCTGTATGATGACTGTTTCAAAATAGAGACTGTTTTCACCGATGAGGAAATGGCAGCTGAGGACTTTGTACCCGTCAAGCCGAGGATAGTCAGGTTTGAAGATATCTCACTGAACATTGTTGAAAATCCGAGAATGTTCATAATAATCCTGCGCAAAGAGACCATATATGTGCTCTCAAAGCGTGTAATATCCGAAAA
>CAMNMO010000136.1 GCA_946544695.1 uncultured Ruminococcus sp.
ATGAGTTCAGGGAGATATACAAGCTGGACGTTATCGAGATACCCACCAACAGACCCGTTATAAGGATCGACCACCCCGATGTGGTATACAAGACCGAGGCAGGCAAGTTCGATGCAGTTATCGACAAGATAGTTGAGTGCCACGAAAAGGGTCAGCCCGTACTGGTAGGTACAGTATCCATCGAGAAGTCCGAGCACCTTTCCAAACTGCTGAAGAAGAAGGGCGTAAAGCACAACGTGCTGAATGCCAAGTATCACGATAAGGAAGCAAAGATAGTTGCACAGGCAGGCAAGTACGGTGCTGTTACCATCGCTACCAACATGGCAGGCCGTGGTACCGATATCATGCTTGGCGGTAACGCTGAGTACCTGTCGCTGGCACAGCTGCAGAAAGAGGGCTACACTGAGGAACAGGCTATGGAAGCTGCAAGCTTCTCCAACACTCAGGACGAGGAGATACTCACTGCAAGAAAGAGATACAGAGAGCTTTACAAGCAGTTCGATGCTGAGGTAAAGGAAAAGGCTGAAAAGGTAAGAGAAGCAGGCGGTCTTTACATCATCGGTACCGAGAGACATGAGTCAAGACGTATCGACAACCAGCTGAGAGGACGTTCGGGACGTCAGGGTGACCCCGGCGAGAGCACATTCTTCCTTTCACTGGAAGATGACCTGATGAGAATTTTCGGCGGCGACCGCATCACAGGCATGATGGACAGCCTGAATGTGGACGAGCACACACCCATACAGTCAAAGATGCTTTCAAGCGTTATCGAGTCTTCACAGAAGAAGATCGAGGGCAGGAACTTTAACATAAGAAAGAACGTACTGAACTACGATGACGTTATGAATACACAGCGTGAGATAATCTACGGTCAGCGTCAGATGGTGCTTGACGGTGAGGATCTGCACGAGTATATCGAGAAAATGATAAAGGACTTCGTTGACGATTCAGTTAACATGTATGTTCAGGGTGACATCGCAGATGACTGGAACCTGGTGGGTCTGAAGGAAAGACTGAACGGTCTGCTGACCACTGAGGACGACTTCAATTACACCGCTGAACAGCTTGATGAGCTGAGCCGTGATGAGATAGTCAACACCCTTCAGGAAAGAGCTGAGAAACTCTACAAGGCAAGGGAAGAAGAACTGGGCGAGGAACTGCTGCATGAGATCGAGAGAGTTTGTCTGCTGAAGGTAGTTGATACCAAGTGGATGGATCATATCGACGATATGGAAGAGCTGAAGAAGGGTATCGGTCTGAGAAGCTACGGTCAGAAGAACCCTGTTGTTGAGTACCGTATGGAAGGTATGGATATGTTCGATGCAATGATCGAATCTATCCGTGAGGACACTGTAAGAATGCTGTTCACCATAAGGGTAAGGACAAACAATGCACCTCAGAGACAGGAAGTTCTCAAGCCTATGGAGAATCACCACAACATGAATCTCCGCAAGCGCAAGAAGGATTAAGATCATTATAAACAGGGCGGCCCGATGACCGTCCTGTTTTCGGATAATAATGCATTTGCACTTTAATATTTAAGATGGAGCGTGATAAAAGATGTCAACAGCATTCAAGGGGGCGGATATACTTCTGCCAAAAGACGCAGATATGCAGAAATGGGCTGTGGTAGCCTGCGACCAGTACACCTCTGAACCCGAATACTGGGACAGGGTGGAGAAGTATGTGGGCGATGAAAAAAGCGCCTACAACCTCATACTGCCCGAGGTATATCTGGAGCAGCCGGGTGTGGATTACCGCATCGACAGGATACACCGCACGATGAAGGAGTATCTTGACAAGGGCGTGTTCAAGGAATACAAGAACGCAATGGTGTATATCGAGCGCACACAGTCTGATGGGCGTGTAAGAGCGGGACTTGTGGGTGCCATTGACCTGCAGGAGTACGAATATTACAAGGGTTCGGAATCGCAGGTGAGGGCGACGGAAGCCACTGTCATAGAGAGGATACCGCCCCGCATAAAGATACGCAAGGGTGCGCCCATCGAACTGCCCCACATAATGATACTGATAGACGATGTGAAAAAGCGCATCATCGAACCGCTGGCAGATAAGAAGAACGAATTCACCAAGCTGTATGACTTCGATATGATGGAAGGCGGCGGACATATCACAGGCTGGCTGCTGGACGAGGACAGCATGGAACAGGTGGAGGTGCTGCTTGAGAGATTCTCAAAGCAGGAAGCTTTTGACAGAAGATACGGTCTGTCGGGCAGAAAGCCGCTGACCTATGCGATGGGTGACGGAAACCATTCGCTGGCGACAGCAAAGGAATTCTACGAGACACTGAAGCGTGCCGACCCCTATGCCGACCTTTCGGAACACCCTGCAAGATATGCACTGGTGGAACTTGTCAACCTGCATTCGCCTGCGCTGGAATTTGAAGCGATACACAGGATAGTCACCGAGGTGGACGAGAAGGCGCTGACAGATGCGCTGACCGAACAGCTGAAACTCAGCGATGAGGAGAGCGCACAGAGTTTCGTTATAGTTGATAACGGCGAGGAAAAGCGTGTGTATGTGCATAACGAGACTTCAAAGCTGACAGTTGGTTCGCTCCAGAATTTCCTTGACAACTACACTAAGGAGTACGGCGGAAAGACAGACTATATCCACGGTGCGGATGTGGTGAGAGAATTGTCAAAGAAACCCCATTCCATCGGTTTCCTGCTGCCCGACATGGGAAAGGACGAACTGTTCCCCACAGTTATCGAGGACGGTGCACTGCCGAGAAAGACATTCTCTATGGGTCATGCGGCTGACAAGAGATTCTACATTGAAGCAAGAAAGATAGTAAAATAATAAAAACAGGCTTTGGCGGTCCAATGGCTGCCAAAGCCATTATTATAACAGGTCGCAGCGGCAGGCTTTTTTAACACGATGAGTAAGCATCACAGTGGGATAAGTCATTGACATCAGCGGGAATATGGTGTTATAATTAGACAAAACAGGGTGTGCGCTATGCACCTGATGTATCGGAGGATAATGATATGGTTATGAAAACACCGCCTATGGGCTGGAACAGCTGGGACTGCTACGGTGCTTCCGTTGATGAGAAGACTGTCAGGGCGAATGCAGAATATATGGCAAAACACCTGAAAAAGTTCGGGTGGGAATACGTGGTCGTGGATATACAGTGGTATGAACCCAAAGCACGCAGTCATGAGTACAACCCGTTCACCGAGCTTTGCATGGACGAGTATTCAAGGCTGATACCCGACCCTGTGAGATTTCCCTCAGCTGCAAACGGCAAGGGCTTTGCACCACTGGCAGAATATGTGCATTCGCTGGGGCTGAAATTCGGCATACATATCATGCGTGGCATTCCGAGACAGGCTGTGCACGCAAACACTCCGCTGCTTGGTACTAAAGCCACCGCAAGGGAAGTCGCAAAGACGAACAGTATATGTGCCTGGAACACTGATATGTACGGCGTTGACCCCGCAAAGGAGGGCGCAAGGGCGTATTACGAAAGCATATTCGGGCTGTATGCACAGTGGGGCGTGGACTTCATCAAGTGTGATGATATCTGCCGTGAACTGCCGCATGAGGAAGCGGAACTTGTGCTGCTGAGTGAATGCCTGCACAGCTGCGGACGTGATATGGTGCTCAGCCTTTCACCGGGGCCCGCACTGCCCGAAAAAGCAGAGCTTTACAAGCAGACTGCCGACATGTGGCGCATAACTGATGATTTCTGGGACAACTGGCAGTCGCTTTATGACATGTTCAGCCGCTGCGAGACCTGGTGTGCGCACACAGGCGCAGGGCACTGGCCCGATGCGGACATGCTGCCTGTCGGCGCAATTTTGCAGGACTATGACGGCGCCAACCGCACGAAGTTCACCGAGGACGAACAGCGCACCATGATGACTTTGTGGAGCATTTTCCGTTCGCCGCTGATGATAGGCGGCGAGCTGACCAAGAACGATGAGTTCACGCTGGGGCTGCTGACCAATGAGGGCATCATCGGCATGAACAAGCTGGCAAGGCATGCGCACCCCGTATGGCGCAGGAAGATAAACGGCACTGAGGTAATACTGTGGACTGCTGTGTGTGCAGACGGCGGGCAGTATGCAGCGCTGTTCAATGCGGGCGAGGAAAGCTGCACGGTGAAAGTGCCGCTTTGCGATATGGAGATATACGACCCTGCAAAGGCTCAGGATCTTTGGAGCGGGGAAGTCTGCGAGGGTATCACCCAACTGGATATCGAGCTGGCGGCACACGGTGCAGCGGCTTTTCTGCTCAGCTGATACATAGTTATAGTAAACGACATATAAATTTTCACTTAGACCGAGCGCAAAGCCTGTGGTTTTTGGCTTTGCGGTCGGGATAATTCAGAAAATTTATGACGTTTAATATAATATAAAGGAGGAACTACCATGAGTGAAGTAATGGACAAGATAGTCACCAGAAGAAGCGTGCGTGCATTCACCGACGAGATGCCGACTGACGGGCAGCTTGCTGAGATCATCAAGGCGGGCACATACGCTGCCACAGGCATGAACAGGCAGTCGCCCATAATAATTGCGGTGACAAACAAGGAACTGAGGGATAAGCTTTCCGCCATGAATGCCCGCATAATGGGCAAGGACGACAGCTTTGACCCCTTTTACGGAGCGCCTGCGGTGCTGATAGTTCTGGCAGACAGAAGTGCGCCGACCTATATTTATGACGGCAGCCTTGTAATGGGCAACCTTATGCTTGCAGCCCACGATCAGGGTCTCGGAAGCTGCTGGATACACCGTGCGAGAGAGGAGTTCGACAGTGACGAGGGCAAGGCTATACTGAAAGAACTGGGCATCGAGGGTGACTACGAGGGCATAGGCCACTGCGTGGTGGGTCACATAAAGGGGGACTATCCCGCTGACAAGCCCCGCAAGGAAAACTACGTTTATTATGTAAAATAAGGAGGAAAACACAATGCCATTCATCGACATCAAGACAAACGTTGCAGTTGCAGCAGAAAAGGAAGAAAACATAAAGACCGCAATGGGTCAGGCAATAACTTCCATACCCGGCAAGTCCGAAAGCTGGCTGATGGTGGGTATCGAGCCTGAGTTCAAGCTTTATTTCAAGGGCACCAAAGACCCCGCTGCTATGGTGCAGGTAAGCATTTACGGCAGCGCTGACAGTTCTGCCAAGAACAAGCTGACAGGAAAGATATCCGAGATACTTGGTGACGAGCTGGGTATCAGCCCGTCAAGGATATACGTAAGCTATGCCGAGACCCCCGACTGGGGCTGGAACGGCGCAAACTTCTGATAAAAGCATACCCGCCCGAAGGAACGTGCTTTCGGGCGGGTATTATTTAATATGGTTATCCCTTTAAAACACCACTAAGAAATAAGTATAACAAGGATAATTTATTGAGTTGTTTTCTCTCCCCCCGCCGAAGGCGGGGAGAGAGAAAACCGCTAACTATTGTTATAGTAAACGACATATAGATTTTCACTTATACCGACCGCACTGCCTGCGATATTTGGCGGTGTGGTCGGGATAAGTCAGAAAATCTATGTCGTTTAATATAATGCCCGCTGAAAGGCTGTTTAGTGTGGTGTGTCAGCGGGATAACCATAAAAATACCCCGTGGATATTCACGGGGTATTGCTTATATCATAAGGGATATCACAGGTTGTTGAGCATCTCTGTCAGGTTAGCGACCAGTGCCTTTGCCTTGACTTCCTTCTCACGTATCTCGTTGACTACCTTTTCGGGTGCCTTCGACATGAACTTCTCGTTCTGAAGTTTGTTGTTTACAAAGTCCAGTTCCTTGTTAGCCTTTTCGAGTTCCTTCTTGATACGTGCCTTTTCAGCTTCGATATCTACCAGTTCTCTCAGGGGCAGCAGCAGCTTTGCATCTGCGGTGGCAACTGTTACCATGCCGCTGACATCTGCGGGTTCCTCAGCGGTTATGGTTACCTCCGAAGCACTTGCCAGACGCTTTAAGAAATCGCCTGCTTCTGCGTGGTCTGCGGTGTTTGCAGTAACGATGGTTATGTGGGCTTTTCTGGAGTTGGGAACGTTGTGACCCGAGCGGCACTCACGTACAGCACGTACATCGTCCATTATCTTCTCCATTCTTGCTTCGTCCTCAGGGAAGTCCAGTTCAGCCTTGTACTCAGGCCAGTTCTGCATCATCAGGAAGCCTTCCTCGTGGGGCAGCGCCTGATATATCTCCTCAGTGATGAAAGGCATGAAGGGATGCAGCAGCTTGAGTATATCTGTCAGCACGTAAGCCAGAACGTTCTCGACATTCTTCTTAGCCTGTGCATCGTCGCCGTTGAAACGGTTCTTTGCCAGTTCTATATACCAGTCGCAGAAGCTGTTCCAGATAAAGTCATAGACCTTCTGTGCAGCAACGCCCATCTCGAAATGTTCCAGATTATAGGTAACGTCCTTGATGACCTTGTTGAGACTTGACAGTATCCACTTGTCCTCAAGGGTGAGTTCCTCGGGCAGTTCGATCTTGTCGATGGTCATGTTCATCAGCAGGAATCTCGATGCGTTCCAGATCTTGTTGGTGAAGTTTCTCATGGCAATGATCTTTTCTTCGCTGTAACGCATGTCGTTTCCGGGGGACGAACCCTGTACCAGCATGAATCTCAGTGCGTCAGCGCCGTACTGGTCGATAACTACCAGCGGGTCGATACCGTTGCCCAGCGACTTGGACATCTTCCTGCCCTGAGAGTCTCTTACGATACCGTGGATAACAACGGTATCAAAGGGTGCCTTACCTGTATATGCAAGACCCGAGAATATCATTCTGCTTACCCAGAAGCCGATGATATCGTAGCCTGTTACCAGTGTGTTTGTTGGGTAGAAGTAGTTGAAGTCATCAGACTGCTTGTCGGGCCAGCCCAGTATCGAGAAAGGCCACAGTGCAGATGAGAACCATGTATCCAGCGAATCCTCGTCCTGAGTAAGATTGGTGCTGCCGCACTTTCCGCACTTGCAGGGGGCGGACTTAGCCACGTTTATCTCGCCGCAGTCATCGCAGTACCATGCGGGTATCCTGTGACCCCACCACAGCTGACGGGAGATACACCAGTCACGGGTGCCTCTCATCCAGTTAAGGTAGGTCTTTGTGAAGCGTTCGGGCACGAACTTTATCTTGCCTTCCTCAACAGCCTTTATCGCAGGTTCAGCGAGGGGCTGCATCTTAACGAACCACTGCTTTGATATCATGGGTTCGATGGTGGAATGGCAGCGGTAGCATGTGCCAACGTCATGTTTCAGGGGTTCTACCTCTTTCAGCTGACCCAGTGCTTCCAGGTCTGCAACGATAGCCTTTCTTGCTTCGGCGGTGGTCATGCCTGCATACTTGCCGCAGTC
>CAMNMO010000137.1 GCA_946544695.1 uncultured Ruminococcus sp.
AAATATTATAAGGAATACTCTAAAGACGAATTAGCTGAATTGTCAAAATTATGATTTATCTTAACACCCGAATAAAAAATGCCCCGAAGCACGATAAAGTGTTTCGGGGCAAAACTTCAATATGGGTATCCGTCATATTTCAGAAGGGGTGCTTTTTTTACCATACGATAAAAATACGATCCAAAATTTGTGTCACACGTGACACGATATAACCTCTATAACTATCATATCCCCACTGTTTTATCAATAAAACAACTACATGATCATTATAGAAGATGGACCGGGCAAATAAATATGCCTCCTATGAGAGACATTTAAAATACAGGTCAATTAATTACAGAAGACTATAAGGAGGATCTATGACACTTGATGAAAAGCTGATACAAGTCGTTCCGTCAGACAGACAGCTGAAGCACCAGCAAATGGAATTTTATGCATTCATTCATTTTACGGTAAATACCTTTACAGATAAGGAATGGGGCGACGGCACCGAGTCGCCTGATGTTTTTGCGCCAGATGGTTTAGATGTCGAACAATGGGTCAATGCAGTGATCTCAGCGGGCATGAAAGGGCTGATACTCACATGCAAGCACCACGACGGTTTTTGTTTGTGGGATACAAAGTCTACCAAACACAATGTTATGAACAGCCCTTATGGAAAAGATCTGGTACGTGAGGTCTCACAGGCGTGTAAAAAATACGGGATAGCCTTTGGTATCTACCTTTCGCCCTGGGACAGAAACTGCCCGATTTACGGCAGCGGAAAGACTTATGACGATTTTTATATCATTCAGCTGACCGAATTGCTGACTGGCTATGGTGAGATCTTCTCAGTCTGGCTTGACGGCGCCTGCGGCGAGGGTGAAAACGGCAGAAAACAGTATTACGACTGGGACAGGTATTATTCTGTGATACGCAGGCTGCAGCCTGATGCATGCATATCAGTATGCGGACCCGATGTGCGCTGGTGCGGCAATGAAGCAGGTCACACAAGGCTGTCGGAATGGAGCGTAGTCCCGCTGCGGACCCGTGATACCGAAAAGATAATGGAAAACAGTCAGCAGGAGGACAATGAGGATTTCCGCAGACGGATAAATGCAAGTGATGACGATCTGGGAAGCAGAAAGGCACTTGCCGATGAATCGGAACTTATATGGTATCCTGCTGAGGTCAATACTTCGATACGCCCGGGCTGGTTCTGGCATGAGAGTGAGGATGACAAAGTCAGGTCGGCAGATGAACTTTTTGATATCTATATAAAATCCGTAGGCGGAAACGCTTCATTTCTGCTGAATCTGCCGCCGACGAATAAAGGGCTTATTCACAGCAGCGACCTGGATGTTTTGAAAAAGCTGGGTGAACGCATACGAGCATCATTCAGTGATAATCTCGCAGAAAAAGGCAGCATCACGGCTGATGGTAAAGTTCTTGACTGTCTGCTTGATGACAGCTATGACGAGTTCTTCATGCCGAAAGGAAGAACTGCGGAAATAATGATAGAACTTCCCTGCCGTGAAAAACTGGGTCACCTTGTTATCAAGGAAAACATCAGATGCAGTCAGCGTATTGAACGATTTATTATCGAGTTTTTTGATGACGGACTTTGGCGTGAAATTTACAGTGGAACGGTAGTTGGTCACAAACGCATAGTCAAGCTGAACGGTATCATGTCAGATCATCTGAGAATCAGGATAACCGATTCAAGATGTTCCCCGACAGTCTCATTTATCGGGGTATACCGTGATAC
This sequence comes from uncultured Ruminococcus sp., assembly GCA_946544695.1. Taxonomy (GTDB): domain Bacteria; phylum Bacillota; class Clostridia; order Oscillospirales; family Ruminococcaceae; genus Hominimerdicola. The sequence goes on from CAMNMO010000137.1 coordinate 1,748, forward strand.
CGAAGCGTAAATGATTATATAGTTTTTTGCCTTATAAAAAATTTTTTCAAAAACCCCTTGACAACTTATTACTTTTGTGTTATTATCATAATAGAAATAACACAGGAGGCGAGTTCAATGGACAGTGAAAAGGAATTCTTGGAAAACTATAAGCTCAGTGATTATGAGCGACCATCGGTAACAGCTGATGTGGCGGCTTTTATGATAAGCTCTGAGGATAAGGCGAGCTATCGCAAAAATCCCGAGAACAAACTCCAGCTGCTGCTGATAAAGCGTGGGCGGCACCCATATAAGGATATGTGGGCACTTCCAGGCGGGTTTCTGCAAAGCGATGAGACCATCGAAGACTGTGCATTAAGGGAGATCCATGAAGAAACTAACGTGATGCCCACATCGCTGATGCCTGTCGGGGTATTCAGCAAGCCGGGACGAGACCCGAGAGGTTGGATAATCTCAAATGCTTTCGTCTCCATAATCACGGAAGAATCTGTAAAACAGGTGGGCATGGACGATGCATCTGACGCACAGTGGTTCAGTATAAGCTTTGAACGTGGTGAAAACGGTGATTACCGACTGACACTCAGTTATGATGATGTTGAACTTAAAGCTGTGCTTGCAGAGGAAAAGACCAGCTTCGGCAGAACGACGTTCCGTATAATCGAATGCGGCGGACTTGCCTTTGACCACGCAGCCATAATCTCAATGGCGCTTACTGTGCTGAGGAACGAAGCTAAAAACTACGATACCATATTTGACTTTCTACCCGAAAAATTCACACTTTCAGCTTTGCAGAAAGTTCAGGAGACCATTATGAACGTATCTATCCTGCCTGCGAATTTCCGCCGTATGGTAAGCGGATATGTGGAGGAAACAGATGAATATGTCAGAGGTGATGGTCATCGTCCCGCAAAGCTTTATACACGCAAAAAGATGTAAGTGAGTCCTACGGTAAGATGTCAATAGGCAAAAAGTAGAAAAACAAGTAACCGCAACTATAAATACAGATAGCATGGTCTCGCTTTTGACTATGCAAGGATAATACTTGACGCTTATTTTAAAGATAAAGGAGATGCTCGTATGAAAAAATTTCTGATAGTTGTTGATATGCAGAAGGACTTTGTTGACGGCGCACTCGGTACAAAAGAAGCCTGTGCCATAGTTCCTGCTGCGGCAGAGAAAATCAAAGGTTTTGACGGTGAGATATTTGTTACTTTCGATACTCACTTTGAAAACTACATGGAGACAGCTGAAGGCAAAAAGCTGCCTGTCCCCCACTGCATAAAGGGCACTGACGGCTGGAAGCTTGATAAGGATATCGCAGCTGCGCTTGAAGCTAAGAGATATACCCCTGTTGAGAAGTATACCTTTGGTTCTGTTAAGCTGCCCGAGATGATAAAGCAGGCGGCAGGCGATGATGATCTTACTGTTGAACTTATAGGTCTTTGCACTGATATATGCGTTATCAGCAATGCACTTTTGCTGAAAGCGAACTTCCCCGAAGCAGCTATTGCGGTTGATGAAAATTGCTGTGCGGGCGTTACACCCGAAAAACACGATGCAGCTATTGAGACAATGAAAAGCTGTCAGATAGACATTATATAGGAGGAATTGACATGAAACTTGAACCCATAGTGATATCACTTCTTGATACCGACCTGTATAAATTCAATATGGATCAGGTCATATTCCACAAGCATACCGATCTTTGCGGACAGTATTACTTTAAGTGCCGCAATCAGGGCATTGTGTTCACGCCTGAAATGGTACAGGAGATAAATGACCAGATAGACCACCTCTGCACACTCAGCTTTACTAAGAAAGAACTGGATTATCTCAGGTCCATACGCTTCATTAAGAATGACTATGTTGAGTTCCTGCGCTTGTGGAGACCTATACGTGATTATGTGACTGTTGAACTTGCAGCTGACGGTGAACTGAAAATAGTAGTTGACGGTCCCCTGTTCTCGGCGATGCAGTTTGAGATCTACCTGCTGGAGATCGTCAACGAAGTATATTTCAGAATGAACTTCGATTATGATAAGCTGAGAAAGTCTGCTGAGGAGAGACTTGATGCCCAGATAAAGGCGCTGAACGACGGCACATATACATTCAAGTTTGCAGAATTCGGCTGCCGCAGGAGACTTTCACGTGAATGGGAGGACGTTGTTGTAAAGCGTCTTTGCACTGAAACCGACAAGTGCGTGGGCACCTCGAACGTTTATCTGGCAATGAAATACAACGTGACACCGATAGGCACCTATGCGCACGAATTCGTGCAGATGTATCAGGGAATAGATTCCATACCCCTTGCATATACCAATCACTACGCAATGAAGGACTGGTATGATGAGTACGACGGTGACAACGGTACTGCGCTCACTGATACCATCACCACCGATCTTTTCCTGCTTGACTTCAACCGTTCTATGGTAAACAACTACACAGGTGTGCGCCACGACAGCGGCGACCCTTATGAGTGGGGCGAAAAGATCATAGCGCACTACAAGAAGTACGGTGTTGACCCAAAGACCAAGCTGCTGCTGTTCAGTGACAGCCTTGACTTTGACCGTGCACAGAAGCTGTACGATCACTTCTGCGAAAAGACTAAGGTATCATTCGGCATAGGAACATTCTGCTCCAATGATACAGAGGAAAAGGCGCTGAATATCGTTATTAAGCTTCAATTCGTGAATGGACGTCCTGTTGCAAAGCTTTCTGATGACATAGGCAAGGCGATGTGCCGTGATGAGGATTATCTCAATTATCTGAAGCGCTCGGTAGAATTCAGGCTCGAAAGGGAAAAGAAAGAAAACTGACACCAAAATATAGTTATCATCAAAAATATCAGGCAGATACTTCCGTGTGAGGTATCTGCCTGATTGCTTTTATTTACTGAATGACTGCTTCACCGCTGTGCAGCGCTCTAAGCTTGTCACCCATTATTTTTTTCATAATATCATAAGCAGGTATGCTTGTGCAGCGCCCGCTGTAAAACACAGTTTCAAGTTTTGAGAGTTCTCGTCAGGCGCAAAGCTCCAATAATCCGGATAACAGCAGATACGCCGCATTTTTTGTGGTCTTGCCATTGGTCAAAACTCCTTCATTCTGAGGTCAGCAAATATATTACAGCACAGTTTATGACTTATGTCAATAACAGCACTGAAATGACTGTTTAACAGACAGTTATATTCAAAAAAATTATCTGAATATTTTTTAGTAATAAGTATTGACAATTTAAAATTAGTTTGTTACAATAATTATACTGTATGAAACTTCGATCGAATATACAGAACTATCTATAACGGAGGTATATTATGACTAAAGAAGAATTTCATAGGTATATAGCTGAAAATACGGGGAATGAGAGCAATATATGCCAGATATGCGCTTTCAGGAACGGCAGAAAAGTTTACAGCGACTGCTGGCGTGATTTCTGTGAAGACAGCGCTGCCAATATCAACTCGGTGACTAAAGGTGTGATGGCTGTTCTGGCAGGTATCGCCATAGATAAAGGCTTTATTGAAAGCACCGAACAGAAAGTGATGGACTTTTTCCCGAATTATACGGTAAAGCGTGGCGAAAAGACTATCTATGAGGTAAAGATCAGTCATCTGTTGACCATGACTGCGCCGTACAAGTACCGTTCAGAACCCTGGACTAAGGTATGCACATCACAGGACTGGACAAAGGCGGCACTTGATCTGTTGGGCGGAAAAGCAGGCATAACAGGTGAATTTAAGTATGCGACCCTCGGTATACAGATACTTGCGGGCATCATTGAAAATGCATCGGGTATGAAGTGTATCGATCTGGCGAACAAATATCTGTTTGCACCGCTCGACATTCCCGAACATCGGATACACGGCGCTAGCAACAAAGAAGACCAATTTGAGTTTTTAATGAGTAAGAGACCCCACATCAATGAATGGTACTCTGACCCGCAGGATACTGTCACAGCCGGGTGGGGACTTACGCTGTCAGCCTGTGACATGGCAAAAATTGGAGCGATGCTGTTAAACGGCGGCATGTACGGTGATAAGCGTATTCTTTCGGAAGATTGGATCGCAAAGATGACTTCGCCCATGTTACAGCTGGGTGAGCGTTTCGGCAATATGCAGTATGGTTATCTTTGGTACAGACCCCACAGGGACAAGCCTGTTTTTGCAGCGATAGGTGACTGTGGAAACATTATTTATGGTGACCCTGAGAACATGATCTCGGTGGGTGTTACAGGTACTTTTAAGCCGAGGATCTTTGATCGTGTCGAGTTTATTGAAAAGTATATAGTGCCGCTGGCAGAAAGTCTTGACTGATATGAAACTGAAAGCAAGTCATTGAGTGATATCAATGACTTGCTTTTTACTAATTATGTTCTTTGAAGTATTTTTCGATGACTTCCCTGTCAGCAAGCACAGTGCCCTGCACCATGCTGTCAGAACCGCCTCCCCTGCCGTCAAGTGCCTTGTTTATATCTTTGACAAGCGTCCGCAGCGGCAGTTTTTCAGATGCTATGATATAGCTGTATCCGTTATCTTTCTTGGAGAATACACTTGCCATGCCGTCAGTCAGGGTCACTGCCTTGTTAGCTATCTCACGCAGATTGATATTGCTTATACCGTCTGCAAAAATGCAGAAGCTTTCACGGCTGTCATTTTTCAGTGATGATATCATCTCGGCAGCCCTGAGTTTATCCATATCCGAAAGCTGCTTTTTGAGCGAAGTATTTTCTGTCAGAAGCTTATTCACAGCATCTGCTGTGAGTTCCGGCTTGGCTGACAGAAGCTTTGATATCTCTGAAACACTGTCCATGCGCTGTCTGATGATGTCAAGCGCATCAAGTCCGCACAGGATATGCACCCTGATACCGCCTTTGTAGTTTTCCTGCGAAATAACTTTAACAATGCCTATCTGCCCTGCTGTGCTGACATGAGGTGCGCAGCAGGCACATTTGTCGATGCCCTCGATGGTGACTATCCTGACATTTTCGGTCATGTCAAGCTTGCTGCGGTATTCCATAGCAGTAAGTTCATTGCTGTCGGGATATGAGATGGTAAATGGCACATTTCGGGCAATGGCTTCATTGGCAAGCTGTTCACATTCACGCAGCTGTTCGGGGGTCAGCACACCGTTAAGGTCTATCGTGACATCAGACTGCCCAAGATGAAAGCCCACATTGTCAAAGCCGTATTTACTGTGGATAAATCCCATCAGCAGATGTTCGCCCGAGTGGTTCTGCATACGCCTGCGCCTTATATCAGCATCTATACAGCCATGAACGCTTTGTACGACTTCAAGGGCTTCGATGCAAAGATGAATGACTTCGCCGTTTCTTTCATAGGTGTCAGTGACCCTGACCTTGTCAAGATGACCGCTGTCCCCTGCCTGACCGCCGCCTTCGGGAAAGAAAGCCGACCTGTCAAGCACGACTTCGCAGCCCTTTGCTGTACTGTCACAGCTTATGACTTTAGCGTCAAACTCGGTGAGTTCTCCGTTATCATATAATCTCTCTGTCATATATAAACCCCCTTTTTCATATCAATGAGCATTCTTGCTGAACTTCTTTTCGTCACTGCGAATGAAATTATAGAGCAGCATCACC